>NZ_JAULUC010000040.1:0-41427 GCF_052851275.1 Burkholderia sp. SR8 | reverse complement strand
TTTCTGTTTCCACAGGCGTGCTTCCCCGCCCGGCTTCCCCGCCGTCCTTCCCCGCCGTCCTTCCCGCCATGCAGCCCGGCGCTTTTTTCCCGCACCCTGCGTCGTTGTTTTCCTCGTGCCTCGTTGCGGCCCGCCGCCGCACCGCGTTTCACTTCGGCAGCGCCGGGATCATCCACGTCAACACGTGCTGCTGCAGGAACACGAGCACGCCGAGCAGCAGCGTGAGGATCACGCTGTGCCAGAAGGTACGCGCGAACACGACGCCTTCCTGCCCCTTCAGGTCGGTCGTCGACACGCCGGTCGCGATGTTCTGCGGCGAGATCATCTTCCCCATCACGCCGCCCGACGAGTTGGTCGCGGCCATCAGCACGGGATCGAGGCCGAGCTGCCGCGCGGCGACGACCTGCAGGTTGCCGAACAGCGCATTGCCGGACGTGTCGCTGCCGGACAGGAACACCGCGATCCAGCCGAGCGACGCCGACACGAGCGGGAACAGCGCGCCGGTCGACGCAACGCCGGTGCCGAGCGTATAGCTGATCCCCGAGTAGTTCAGCAGGTACGCGAGCCCGACGATCATCATCACCGTGACGATCGCGATCCACGTCTGCCGCCACGTCTTGACCACGCATTCGACGAACGCGCCGGGGCCGGTGCGCGTCAGCACGGCGGTGATGATCGCCGACACGAGGATCGCGGTGCCGGTGCCGAGCGGCTGGAAATCCCAGATCGCCGCATACGGCTTGTGATACAGCGACACGTACACCGTGTTGTGCAGCCCCGGCCACTTGATCTTCACGTCGCCGATCGCCGCGATGTTCGCGTGCACCCAGACGATCACGACCACCGACACGACGAGCCACGGCAGCCAGCCGCCGAAGCCTGCGCGCGCGGCGCCGGCGGCCGCGGGCACGCTGCGTGCGAGCGCGAATTGCGGATCGGGCTGCGGCTTCCACACCTGCAGGAAGCCGATCGTGACGATCAGCGAGCTGAGCGACGACAGCACGTCGGTGAGCTGGTAGCCGAGGAAGTTCGACGTGACGAACTGCGCGATCGCGAAGCTGGCGCCGGACACCAGCAGCGCGGGCCACAGCTTCGCGATCGAGCGCAGGCCGCCGTACGCGCCGACCACGTAGAACGGCAGCAGCAGCGCGAAGAACGGCAGTTGCCGGCCGACCATCGCGCCGAGCGTCGCGGGCGGCAGCGACGTGACCGCGCCGAGCACGGTGATCGGCACGCCGAGCGCACCGAACGCGACCGGCGCGGTGTTGAACAGCAGCGTGTAGGTGAGCGCTTCGAGCGCGGGGAAGCCGAGCGCGATCAGCAGCGCGCTGGTGATCGCGACCGGCGTGCCGAAGCCGGAGATCCCTTCGAGCAGACAGCCGAACGAGAACGCGACGACGAGCAGCACGAGGCGGCGATCGTCGGGCAGGTTGTCGAGCATCCATTGCCGGAACTGGTCGAAGCGGCCCGACTTCACCGCGATGTTGTACAGCAGCAAGGCGTTGAACACGATCCACATCACCGGCACGACCGCGAGCGCCATGCCGGCGCCGACCGCATTGAACGCGAGGCCGGCCGGCATGCCCCACGCGCCGATCGCAACCGCGAGGCCGGCGACGAGCCCGGCCAGCGATGCCTGCCACGCCGGCCGGCGCAGCACGCCGAGCGCGATCAGCGCGACCGCGATCGGAATCACCGCGACGAGAAATGACAGGAACAGCGAGTTGGCGACGGGCGTCAACGGCTGCGCGAACAGGATGCCGGGCGGCAGGGCTGCGGTGGGATTCATCGTGTGTCGTGTCTCCGATCCAGGACCAAACGTGCGTTCCACGGCCGCGACGACCGCGCGACGCTTGCGCATGCAACCATGCCGCGGCGCCGACCGATCGGTCGCTTAAAAGAGGTTAGGAGGCGTGTCGCGCTTGCACAAGGAGGGCAACCCCGATGCGCGCAGTGCCGATCCGCGGCATCCGCCGCACGATGAACCGCGGCTGGCGGCTCGCTGGCGCGCGCGCCAGCAAAGGTGCCGGCGCAATGTTGCGCAGCATACAAAGGTGACTGACGGCAGGCGGGGTGTTTCGTTTGGCGTCCGAAGCCTAGACTGGCTGCATCGATTCCGGCCGCGCCGACGCACTGGCGGCGCCGGAGCCCTCACGGAGCGAACACGATGAAAACCATGAAACTTGCGGCGTGCGCGTTATTGCTGACCGGCTCGGCCGTCGCCGCCGAGGCGCAGGCCGCGTCGACGCTGACGCGTGCGGAAGTCCGCCAGGAGCTCGTGGAATTGCAGGCCGCCGGCTACCGCGCGAACCTCGCCAGCAGTCCCGACTTTCCGCAGAACATGCAGCGGATCATGCAGCGTGCCGCGCAGGCGCGCGGCGCCGCCGCCGGCTACGGCAGCGACGGCCATGCGAACGTCGAATCGGGAAAGCCGGCGCTGCCGCCGGTGGTCGATCGCGACACGTACGCGCATCACTGAAGCGCGCGCCGCAACCGGCAAACCCGCCGCGCGATGCACGGCGGGCCGCAGCCCTCAAACGCTGAAGCGGTTCAGCGTATACGCACGATAGGCCGCGACGAACGCGTCGAACGAGCCGGCCTCCTTCGCTTCCAGCTCGGCCTGCTCGGCGAGCGACTTCGCGGCGAGCGCCTGCTCGGCGCGCATCGTCTGCGCCGACGGCGGATTCGCGCGGAAGTGCGCGGCATGCGCTTCGCTGTGCGCACGCGCGAACGCGAGGAACGATTGCCCGTTCTCGCGCATCGTGCGCAGCACACGCGCCGACGGCGTACGCTCCGGATCGGCAAGCTTCTCGCGCTGCGCGGCAATCGCGCGCGCATGCTCGTCGCCGCCGCGAATCTCGTCGAGACGGCGCCCGACCGTTTCGATATCGGTCATCAGGTCGTCCGCCCACGCCTGCAGCGTGACCGGCTGGCCGTCGCGCGTCAGCGTGAGCCCCGGCTTGCGGCCATCCATCGTCACGCTGCCGAAGTTCGCATTCGCTTCCTTGTACGCGTCGCAGTCGAGCGCGGGGCTGTCGTCGAGCGCGCACGCGAGCAGGAACGCATCGATGAAGCGCGCGGTTTCGAGCGCGATGCCGGTCGGCTCGAACGGATCGATGTCGAGGCAGCGCACTTCGATGTACTGCACGCCGCGCGATGCGAGCGCATGCAGCGGCCGCTCGCCCGAATACGTGACGCGCTTCGGCCGGATCGTCGAGTAGAACTCGTTCTCGATCTGCAGCACGTTCGTGTTGATCTGGATCCACTCGCCGTCGCGATGCGTGCCGATCGCCTCGTACGGCGGATACGGCTCGCTCACCGCCTTCGACAGCGCGTCGAGATAGCCGGGCAGCGTGTTGTAGTCGACGTGCAGCGCGGCCTGCGCGGTGGTGTTCGAGTAACCGAGATCGCTCATCCGCAGGCTCGTCGCATACGGCCGGTACAGCGTGTCGGCGTCGAACGTGTCGAGCCGGTGCGGCTTGCCGCGCAGGAATTTCGTGTCGAGCGCCGGCGAGGCGCCGAACAGGTACATCAGCAGCCAGCTGCGGCGGCGGAAGTTGCGGATCTGCGCGAGATAGCGCTCCGACTGATAGTCGACGAGCGAGGCCGTCGAGCCCTCTTCCGCATGCAGGCGCCGCCACACTTCCTCGTGCAGCGAGTAGTTGTAGTGGATGCCGGCGATGCACTGCATCGTGCGGCCGTAGCGATACGCGAGGCCGCGCCGGTACACCGTCTTCAGGCGGCCGATGTTCGACGTGCCGTAGTCGGCGATCGGGATTTCGTCGTCGGCCGGCAGCAGGCCCGGCATCGAGTCGTTCCACAGCATCTCGTCGCCGAGCGACGCATACACGTAGCGGTGCAGATCGTCGAGGCGCTCGAGCGTGATCGATGCGTCGGGTTCCGCCGGCGTGATCAGTTCGATCAGCGCTTCGGAATAGTCGGTCGTCAACGACGGGTGCGTGAGGGCCGAACCGAGCGCGCTCGGATGCGGCGTGAACGCGATCATCCCGTCGCGCGTCACGCGCAGGCTTTCCTTTTCGATGCCGCGCAGGCCGTCGGGCAGATGCTGCCGCGTCGGGCCCGAGCTCAGCGCTTCGAGACGATTCAGCAGCAGTTCGGACTGGCGGTGAGTCATGGTGTTCGACATGGAGACGCAAGTGCGTGACGGCCGCGCGCAGAACGCCGCACGCGGCCGGCTGGATTATTGGTCGCTTCGTTGGTAGCGGGCACTTTAACATCTCGCCGAAACACGCGCTTGAGGCGGCGCCGCGCGGTGCGCGGCCGCCGCAGCGGGCCGCCGGACGGGCCGCCGGGCGGACCGATGGTCGCGTTCGCCGCCTGCGCGGCCGGCTGCGAGCGGCGCCGGCGGACGCGGCAAACATGCGGATTCGTCGGACGGAACGTGAGCGACCGGCGCTCCCGGGCAGGCAGGCGCAACCCGCGCCGCGTCATCCGCCACGCCCTCCCGCCAGCCGGATTTGCAGCGCGGCAGACATCCGATTCGATTGATCGCCGTCAAGCGTTGCAACCGTGAGGACCACGGACCGATCGCTGCCGGACCCGGCGCTTGACCAGCGTGCATCGTGGCGGTGTCCGGTTCAGTTGCAGCGCGGCGTGGCCGTTGCGAGCGTCATCCGCCGCGCGCGCCGCCGGCCCGGTCCGCGACGTCGTTCCACAGATGCAGCGCCGCGTACGCACGCCACGGCCGCCAGCCTTCGGTGCGGCGCTTCTGGCTCGCGAGCCGGTCGAGCGACGGATCGCGCGCGGCGATCGACTGCATCAGCACGAGGTCCGACGCCGGCCACGCGTCCGGGTCGCGCCACGCGCGCATCGCGATGTATTCGACGGTCCACGGGCCGATGCCGGGCAGGTCGAGCCACGCGCGGCGCAGCGTCTCGAGGTCCGCATGCGCCGGATCGAGCGGCACGTGGCCGTCCGCCACCGCGCGCGCCATACCCGTCAGCGCCGCGGCCCGCTTGCCGGGCATTCCGATCTTTTGCAGGTCGCACGCGGCGAGCGCGTCCGGTGTCGGGAAGCGCCACGCGGGCGCGCCGTCCGGCGCGGGTCCTCCGCCGTCGTGCACGACGCGCTCGCCGGCGCGCTGGACCAGCCGGCCGACGATCGTCGTCGCCGCCTTCACGCTCACCTGCTGGCCGACGATCGCGCGCACCGCGAGCTCGAACCCGGACCATGCACCCGGCACGCGCAGCCCCGGCGCGGCCGCGACGAGCGGCGCGAACCACGGGTCGCGCGCGAGCCCGCCGCCGATCGCGGCCGGGTCGGCGCCGAGGTCGAACATCGACGCGACGCGGCGCGCGAATGCGTCGTCGACATGGCGCGCGGCCGGCCCGTCCACCGTCGCGATCAGGCAATGCCGGCGCGGATGCTTCGTGACGGTGAGCCGGCCCGCGTCGCCGTGCAGGTCGACGATCCGTCGATACACGCCGTCGACGACCTGCTCGACGCCGGGAATCGCCCGCCCGCTGAAAAAGCGCAACACGCGCGCCCAGTCGTACGGCGCCTTGAAGCGCAGTTCCATCTGCGCGGACGGCGGCACCTGGCCGCCGTCCGCAATCGATGTAATCGTGGTTGTTTCAATGCTCAAACTGCGTTGCCCTCCGCAACGGCTTCGGTTTCATCGTCGCGCAGATGGCGCGCCTCGGACGCGAGCAGCGCCGCCTTGCGCCGCACGCCCCAGCGATAACCGGCGAGCGCGCCGCCCTTCTGCACGACCCGGTGACACGGAATCGCGAGTGCGACCGGGTTCGACGCGCATGCCGACGCGACGGCCCGCACCGCGCGCGGCGAGCCGAGCGCCTCCGCGATCTCCGAATAGCTGCGCGTTTCGCCGTACGGGATGCGCGTCAGCGCTTCCCACACGCGCTGCTGGAACGCGGTCGGCGCGATGTCGAGCGGCAGGTCGAACGCGTGCCGCGTGCCGTCGAGGTACGCGCGGATCTGCGCGACGAACGGCGCGAGCCGCGACGGCGATTCGACCCGTTCGGCGCGCGCGAACGCGTCGTTCAGCTCGGCGACCAGCGACGCCGGGTCGTCGCCGAACGCGATCCGGCAGATGCCCTGTTCTGTCGCGGCGACGAGCACCGTGCCGAGCGGCGTCGATGCGGTCGCGTAGTCGATCCGCAGGCCGGCACCCTGCCGGCGGAACGCGGACGGCGCCATCCCGAGCTCGCGCGGCACCGACGCATAGAGCCGCGACGGCGAGTTGAAGCCCGCGTCGACGGCCGCCCGCGTAACCGGCTGCCCGCTCTGCAGCGCGTCGCGCAGTGCAGCGCCGCGCTGCGCGGCCTGATACTGCCGCGGCGACACGCCGACCACGCGCTTGAACAGCCGCTGCAGGTGGAACGGGCTCACGTGCACCGCGTCGCTCAGCTGCTGCAGCGTGAGCCGCTCCGGATGCGCATCGAGCACCGCACAGGCGCGATTGACGATCTCGAGCTCGCGCGGCAGCCCTTCCGGCTGGCAGCGCTTGCACGGACGGAAACCGGCCGCACGCGCGTCGGCCGGGCTGGCGAAGAACGACACATGCTCGCGCCGCGGCAGCCGCGACGCGCAGCTCGGGCGGCAGAACACGCCGGTCGTGCGCACGGCATAGAAGAACGCGCCGTCCGCGTGCGGATCGCGGGCGGTCACGGCGCCCCAGCGGGCATCGTCGGTCGGATAGGCGGTTTTCATCTGAACCTCGCACTCTCTAGTGTAGATGGTGCCTACTCTAGACATCGGTACATGCCGGCGCGCCCTGAATCTTGCTCTGTGATTCATGCCGACAAAATGGGGGCGCATTGGCGTGCGATCGATCGGACAAAAAGGCGTGCGGAGGCTGCCCCGACGCCGCTTTCGTCATCATCCCGTCACCATTTTGCTGCAGCGCAGCTGCGACAAATCGCCGTCCTGACGATTTTTTACACTCGGAATATTGCAACGCACCATCGCCGTGTGTATAGTTGGAACTGTCTCCTCCATGTCTCCTCCTGATATGGATTAAGCCCGTTCCGCTCTGCGTGAACGGGCTTTTTTTCGTCCGTCGATCGCGCGGGACTCCGGCGCGCGTCGCCGGCCAGGTCTACACTCGGTGCACGCGATCCGCGAAGGGAGTGCCTGCTCATGAAACCGACCATCCGCTCGATCGATCACGTCGTGCTGCGCGTAACCGACATGGCTGCGATGACCCGTTTTTACTGCGATGCCGTCGGCTGCCACGTCGAGAAGGAGCAGCCCAATCTCGGCCTCGTGCAATTGCGCGCCGGCGACGCGCTGATCGACCTGCTGTCGGTCGGCGGCCCGATCGACCGTCCCGACAGCGGCCCGCCCGGCACCGGCCGCAATCTCGACCATCTGTGCCTGCGCGTCGAGCCGTTCGACCCCGACGCGCTGACCGAGCATTTCGCCGCGTATGGCGCGCGCCCCGGCGCGCCGGCCGAACGCTACGGGGCCGGCGGCTACGGCCCGTCGATCTATCTGTTCGATCCGGAAGGGAACATGCTGGAATTCAAGGGGCCGCCCGCCACGATCGGCTGAGCACCCGGCGTCACGCGTCGGCGAACGGCTTCACCACGGTCCACTCGACCGCGACCGGATCGTGGTCGGCGCTCGAGATCCACGCGGCGCCGTCCTGCACCGTGCACTGCAGGCGCATCGTGCGCTCGGCGAGACGCCCGAGCGCGGCCGCGACGCCGTCGGCGAGCGACAGCACCTGCACGTTGCGCAGCCGCTCCACCTTGCTGCGCACGCCCTGCCACCAGATGTCCGAGGTCTTGCCGCCGTACGCGATCACCGTGACCTCGCCGGCGCGTCCGGCCGCCTTCGAGATGCGCCGTTCGTCGGGCTGCCCGGCTTCGATCCACACGTCGATCGCACCGGTCAGGTCCTTCTGCCACAGATCCGGTTCGTCGACGTCCGACAGACCCTTGCAGAATTCGAGACGCTCGTGCGCGAACAGCGCGAATGCGACGATGCGCACCATCATCCGCTCGTCGGTTTCCGACGGATGACGGGCGACCGTCAACGCGTGATCGGCGTAATAGTGCCGATCCATGTCGGCGATTTGCAGCTCGGCTTTGTAGATCGTGGATTTCAGCGCCATGCGGATACGGCCCGGGCGGGCATTCGGTTCGGTCGGGCCGTGATGATACCGAATGCGCGCCGCCCGGCGCGTGACGGGCGCTCCACAGCGCGACGGCCCGGCATCGACCGGGCCGCGTTCAGGCCGCGCCGCCGACGTGTCGGGCCGGCGTGGGGGGGCGAGAGGCGCGCGTGCGCGATATTGCGTGCGCGTTATTGCTTGACGAAGCGCGAATCCGTCCAGAGACCCTGCTGGTCGCTGTTGTCGGCACTGACGAACTGGACGTCGCCCTGATCGACCGACACGACGCGGAAGCGCTGGCCCTCCGGCACCGACAGGCAACGGAAGTCGTCGAAGTACTGCTGCTTCGCCTGCGACTTGCCGTCACGCTCGTGACTCAGTACGGAGTCCAGATTGTCTTTTGACAGACAGCCCCATGCGTTCTTCGTCAGCTGGATTTCCTGCTTCGGCTTGACGGCCGAATCACCGCCTGCCTGAGCGATCGACACCGCGCAAAATGCGCCGACAAGGGCAAAAAGGACACCGGTTCGCTTCATCATGTTCTGTCTCCATGCTTGCGGGCACCAGGCTGGGTTAGCTATGTGTTTAAAGGTGATCGTGAACCCGCGTTTTTCACTTTAGAAGACCGGCAAGCGATATCAAGCACATTTGTTGTGCGATCGCAATAGCGGCGAATTGTCGCACCCCGTGCGCACGCGGTTTTCCGCGGACTCGATGCATCCGGCGGCGGCGAGCAACGCGCGGACTGCCTCGTGCGGCCTGGCGGCGAACGTTGCCGCACAAGGCTTTCAGCGAAGTTACAGGAAAAGCGGTGAACGGTTTGGATAATTCATTTCAATATCGGGCCGGCTTTGATGCAATGCACCTAAAGTCGTCCGAAACGATATGAATTTACCGCACTGCGGAACCGGATTTACCTGATACAAGAAAAATGCCAGGTATAAGCGCGTTCGTATTTACCCGTATTTTCCCGAGGGTGCCGAATCCAGCACGGACGGGGCGCCGCAGCGCGTTTACCCGAGGTTTTTTACCCGGCGTTATCCAGTCAGGCCGATTTCGAGCGCTCGAAATAATCGCGCTGGAAGATGCACATCCGATAAGCGTTGTGATACGCGCCGTTTCCGAAAAACTCTTCCTTCAATTCCGCCTCGTGCTGGAATCCGCATTTCTCGTACACGTGAATGGCTGCCGCGTTCGACGTATCGACGATCAGGTACAGCTTGCGCATGTTCAGGACCTTGAACGCATATTCGATCGCGAGACGCGTCGCCTGGCCCGCGTAGCCTCGCCCCTGGCATTGCGGCGCGATGATGATCTGGAATTCGCCGCGGCGGTGGATGTAGTCGAGCTCGATCAGCTCGACGAGGCCGACGAGTTCGTCCTGCGGATCGACCGCGACGAAGCGGCGCTCGCGCTGGTCGTGCACATGGCGATCATACAGCTGCGACAGCTCCGAGAAGGTTTCGTACGGCTCCTCGAACCAGTAGCGCATGATTTTTGCGTCGTTGTTCAGCTCGTGGACGAAGCGCAGGTCCTGGCGCTCCAGCGGCCGCAGCGCAAGCGTGTGCCTGTCGTTCTGGAGTTGCATGTTCGTGTCCTTTTTCTGTCGTTTTCGATGCCCGCGCGCGCGGCGCAAACGCGCCGCAAGAAGTTGACCGCGGGCGAAGTTCAGAGCCTAGAATGGGAGCAAGGGTTCCTGCCACCGCAAGGAGGCTATCGTGATCGAGCAAGTGATACTCGGCATCTTCCTCGTGCTGCCACTCGTGATCGTGGCTGCGCTGTTCTCCGACGAACTGTGGCAGGAACATCGGCGGCAGCACCCGCGCGACGAAAACGCCCCGCATATCGACTGGAAACATCCGTGGCGCCGCGTGCGGCGCGGCCACTGAGTCGATCGCCGTCCGGGCCGCGCCACGCCCGCGCGTGCTTCTCCGAACGCTGCCACCGCCTTCCGCTTCGAACCGATTCCCGCTCAACCAGCGAGACGCCGACGTGAACGACAAACCTGCTCTGCCCGCACACGATATCCCCAGCGAAACGATCGACCTGCAGATCGCCGACGTGCTGGCGGCCGTCCGCTATCCGGCGAACAAGGATGCGATCGTCGACGCCGCACGCGACGCTGGCGCCAGCAACGAAGTGCTGTCGATGCTCGACGGCCTGCCCGAACAGGACTATGCGGACGTCGATGCCGTCACGCGCTGGGTCGCCGGCAACTTCGGCCCCGGCCTCGGTATTTGAGCGCGCACCAATAACGCGATAGGATCGGCCCGCACCGGTCGCGCGTGGCGGCCGGACGCATGCCGCCCGGCGCCAAGACCGGGCGTGTCCGCATGAGCGCCGGGGGAATCGATGGAAGGCATCCTGATCCAGCATACGACGCGTCGTCAGCTGTGGTTCGGCGCGCTGACGGCCCTCGTCATCGTGCTCGCGCTCGGGATTGCCGTCCCGCATGCGAACGTCGCGCTGCCGGCCGTCGAGCCGTTCATGCCGATGTGCGCGCTGACCGTGTTCACCACCGCGAGCATCGCGGCGTTCTTCCTCGGCGCGCAGTTCACCGTCACGCGCCAGCCCGTGCTCGGTGCGCTCGGCGGCGCGTATGCGTTCACCGCGCTCGCCGTCGCCCTGCAGCTGCTCACGTTTCCCGGCGTGTTCGCGCCGCACGGTTTGCTCGGCGCGCGTCCGCAGAGCGCCGCGTGGATGTGGGTGTTCTGGCATGCCGGCTTTCCGTGCTTCGTGATGGCCGCGCTGTTCGCGCGCGAACGGCTTACGCGGGTGCCCGTCAGTGCGGCGCAGACGCGCCGGTGGGCGATCGCGCTGGTCGGCGGTCCGGCCGCCGCGGCGGCGCTGCTGTGCGTGTTTGCGCTGAACGTCGCGCTGCCGCCCGCGTTCCATCCGCCGGCGGACACGGCCGTGCTGCCCGTCAACGGGATTGCGCTCGTCGTGTGGTTCCTCAACGCGTTCGCGCTGGTTGCGGTGCTGGCCGCGGGCCGGCTGCGCACGACGCTCGACCTGTGGCTCGCGATCGCCGTGCTGGCGTGCCTCACCGACACGACGCTGAACCTGCTGACCACCCACCGCTTCACGGTCGGCTGGTATCTGGCGCGCGTGTTCAGCATGTTCACGCCCGGCGTGCTGGTGTGCGTGCTCGCATGGGAAGTGACGAAGCTGTATCAGCAGCTGTTCGAGGCCCATGCGATGCTGGTTCGCTCTTCCGCACGCGACGGGCTGACCGGCGCGTTCAACCGCAGCCACTTCAACGATCACTTTCACACGCTGTTCCTGCAGGCACGTCGGCAGGGCGAGCCGCTGTCGCTGCTGATGGTCGACGTCGATCACTTCAAGGCCTACAACGACGCATTCGGTCACGTGAAGGGCGATGCGTGCCTGATCGCGGTCGCGAATGCGCTCGCCGGTGCGGTACGGCGGCCGGCGGACATCGTCGCGCGCTACGGCGGCGAGGAGTTTGCGATCGTGCTGCCGAACACCGGTACGCGCGGCGCGCGCGTCGTAGCCGAAGAAGCGCGCGAAGCGGTGCTGCGGCTCGATCTCGCGATGCCGTCGTCGCCGGCGGGACGCGTGAGCGTCAGCGTCGGCTGCGCGACCGTGTCGGCGGATGATCTGTCGACGCCCGATGCGCTGATCGAGGCCGCCGATGCCGCGCTGTATCGCGCGAAGGATGCGGGACGCAACCGCGTGGTCGTCGCCTGAAAACGTCTGCGGATTGGCGATTTGTTACGGTCATTGTGACCGGAATAATCCGCCGTTACGGTTTGCCGAGCAGGGAAACGATCGCTTACAGCCGGTGTCGAGGGCGCTCGCTATGCTGGGTTCCATATTGAACCCCAAGCAGGTGGACGCGATGAAGAAAACCCTTTTGCTGATTGCCGGCGTGGCCGTGCTGCTGAGCGGCTGTATCGTGGTGCCGGATGGGGGCGGATATTACGGTGGCGGCGGGTATTATCACCATCATCATCGGGATTGGGATTGATGGCGGGTGTCGGCGCCAGACGGCCGAAGCTCGCTACGCTCTCCCGATCCGAATGCCATGCGCGCCCTCTGATTGTGTTGAGGCCGGGGTTTAACGTGTCGATATTTCCCGGCCCAACGATTCCATGACAGGCCGCGCGACGCGAACGGGCGATCGATCGGGATCGTGTTTTCTCCGTCAGAAACCAACGATGCGCCGCAACGCGTCTTCGAGCTTCAGGGGCTCGGGCATCACTTCCCGATACAAAACCTGCTGAAAATCACCCCCAGCAGATCGTCCGACGTGAACTCCCCGGTAATCGCATTGAGCTGCTCCTGCGCAAGCCTGAGCTCCTCGGCAAACAGATCGAGCGACTGCGCCCTTTGCTCCGCATGATCGGCCGCCTGCGCCAGATGCTCCTGCGCCGCCCGCAGCGCAATCAAATGCCGCTCCCGCGCCAGATAAACGCCCTCCGCCCCCGCCTGCCACCCCGCGATGCGCAGCAATTCCGCGCGCAACATGTCGATCCCGTCGCCGCGCTTCGCCGACAGATGCACTTCCGTCAGATCGCCTTCAGCCGCCGGATGCTCGACGCAAGCCGGCACGCCGGTCAGATCCGTCTTGTTCAACACCCGCACTACCGGCACGCCAACCGGAAACCGCGCCGCGATCGTCTCGTCGTCCGCCGTCATCCCCGTGCGCGAATCGAGCAGATGCAGCACGACGTCCGCGCGCTCGATCTCGCTCCACGTACGCGCAATCCCGATCCGCTCGACTTCGTCCTCCGTCTCGCGCAGCCCGGCCGTATCGATGATGTGCAGCGGAATCCCTTCGACCTGGATCGTCTGCGCGACCTTGTCGCGCGTCGTGCCCGCGATCGGCGTGACGATCGCGAGCTCCGCGCCGGCGAGCGCGTTCAGCAGCGACGACTTGCCGACGTTCGGCTGCCCGGCGAGCACCACCGACAACCCCTCGCGCAGCAGCGCCCCCTGCCGCGCATCGCCGAGCACGTGCGCCAGTTGTTCGCGAATCCTCGCGAGCTTGCCGCGCGCGTCGGCCGCTTCCAGGAAGTCGATCTCCTCTTCGGGGAAATCGAGCGTCGCCTCGACCAGCATCCGCAGCGTGATCACGTCCTCGACGAGCGCGTGGATCTGCCGCGAGAACGCGCCGTCGAGCGACCGCCCGGCCGAGCGCGCCGCCGCCTCGGTGCTCGCCTCGATCAGGTCGGCCACCGCCTCCGCCTGTGCGAGGTCGAGCTTGTCGTTCAGAAACGCGCGCCGCGTGAACTCGCCCGGTTCCGCGAGCCGCAGCCCGAAGCCGCGCCCGGCATCCAGGCAGCGCTGCAGCAGCAACTGCATCACGATCGGCCCGCCATGCCCCTGCAGCTCGAGCACGTGCTCGCCGGTGTACGAATGCGGTGCCGGGAAATACAGCGCGATCCCGCGGTCGAGCGGCGCGCCGTGTTCGTCGAGAAACGGCACGTAGCTCGCATGACGCGGCGCGAGCCGCTGCCCGCACAACGCGTCGATCAGCGGCAGCGCGGCCGCCTCCCCGCCGCGCCCGAACGATACGCGGACGACGCCGATGCCACCCCGGCCGGCAGCAGTGGCAATGGCGACGATCGGATCGGAATCGGTAGCGAGCATGGGAATCGGATGAATCGGAAGGTCTATCGATGAATGGTGCGCCCGCACAACACCGCGGGCATCGGAACGCCGGCATTGTAGCGTGCCGGCCCGCACGCCACCGGGCGCCCCATCGGTTTCGAACTCGGCCGAATTTATCCCGGCGGGGCTAAGTCGAGTATCAGTCCGCGGCGAGCTCACCGTGCCGATTTCGGACGAGTATGCCTGTCGGAACGGGCCAACGCTGAGGCCCCCATTCCGTCACGCGCACGCACGCAGGTTGGGATTCATCCGAATAAGCTATCTTTATCTCATACGGTTGTCTGATACGCGGCGGTGGAATTGCACAATCACCCCCATGCCGACACCCGAAGAAAAAGCGGCGTTCTCCGAACGCCTGAAATTCGCCTTGCGGCGCAGTCCGGACAAAGTCACCGGTGCGACCGAACTCGCGAACCGGTTCAATCTGCGTCACCGCGGCGAGCAGCCGGTTTCGCCGCAAACCGCGCACAAATGGCTGACGGGCCGCACGATTCCGACGCCCGATAAACTCGAAACGCTCGCCAGCTGGTTGCGCGTCGAACTGCACTGGCTGCATTACGGGCCGTCGCCGAGCGTGATCGAACATCCGACGCCGCAACCGCTTCCGCGTGACGAGCGCTATCCGCCGACACCGGAGACGATCGAACTCGCATCGAAGATCGAGGCGCTGCCGCCGCATCAGCGCTATCTGGTCCAGGAGCTGATCGAGCAGTTCTACAACGTCGAACCGAAAATCGACACGAAGAAGGCGTGAATTGCGGCGGTCGAGCGGACGCACACCGTCGCCGCCGCGCCGCCCGCCCAAAACGAAAAAGCCGCATGGATCGCACCATGCGGCTTTTTTACGTGCAGCGCGGGCGGCGGGCCGCCCGCGGGTGCGACGCGCGTCAGGCAGGCTTCTTGACGCCGCCGAGCTTGCGCGTGATGTAGTACTGCTGCGCGATCGACAGCACGTTGTTCACGACGTAGTACAGCACGAGACCGGCCGGGAAGAAGAAGAACATCACCGAGAACGCGATCGGCATGAACTTCATCATCTTTGCCTGGACTGGGTCCGGCGGCGTCGGGTTCAGGCTCGTCTGCACGAACATCGATACGGCCATCAGCACCGGCAGGATGAAGAACGGATCGCGCTGCGACAGGTCGTGGATCCACAGAATCCACGGCGCGCCGCGCATTTCGACCGATGCGAGCAGCACCCAGTACAGCGAGATGAACACCGGGATCTGGATCACGACCGGCAGACAGCCGCCGAACGGATTGACCTTCTCGGTCTTGTACAGCTCCATCAGCGCGGCGTTCATCTTCTGCGGATCGCTCTTGAAGCGTTCGCGCAGCGCCTGCATGCGCGGCGTGATTTCCTTCATGCGCGCCATCGACTTGTAGCTGGCAGCCGACAGCGGGAAGAACACCGCCTTGATCAGCACCGTCAGCAGCACGATCGCCCAGCCCCAGTTGCCGACCACGCCGTGGATCTTCTCGAGCAGCCAGAACAGCGGCTTCGCGATGATCGTCACCCAGCCGTAGTCCTTCACGAGCTCCAGGCCCGGCGCGATGCCTTCGAGCATGCGCTCTTCTTCCGGACCGGCGAACAGGCGCGCCTGCACGTCGGCCGACTGGCCCGGTGCGATCGCGGCGACCGGCTGCTTCACACCGACGCGGTACAGCGTCGGATCGATCTTCTCAGCGTAGATGTCGCGCTTCGCGCCCTGCTGCGGAATCCACGCCGACGCGAAGTAGTGCTGCACCATCGCGACCCAGCCGTTGTCGGCGGAGTTCACGTAGTCGGCCTTGTTCTTGTCGAGGTCGCTGAAGTTGATCTTCTGGAAGTGCTTCGCGTCCGTGTAGACCGCCGGCCCGAGGAACGTATGCGAGAACATCGGCGTTTCGACGGCCGTGTTGTCGCGCACCAGTTCCATGTAGACCGTCGGCGTGACCGGTGCGGTGCCGACGTTGTCGATCTTCGTGTCGACGCCGATCACGTAGCTGCCGCGCGTGAACGTGTAGGTCTTGATCACCTTCACGCCGCCCTTCACCGGCGATTCGAACGACAGCTTCAGCGTGTTCTGGTCGCCCGTCAGCGACGTCGGGCCCGCATTGACCTGCGTGTAGACGTCGTTGTGGTTCGGGAAGTCGCCGCCGAGCAGGCCCGTGCGTGCGAGATACGTGTGGCCGGCCGTGTGGTCGAACAGCGTGATGTACAGATCCGGCTGCTTGCCGTCGCCCTGCTTCTTCAGCGTCAGCTTCGCGAGCGTGCCGCCGCGCGTGTCGATTTCGCCGTCGTACACGTCGGTCGAGAATTTCACGAGCTGCGCCTGCGCGGCCGGTGCCGTCGTCGACGGTGCGGCGCCCGCCGCGGCGGCCGGTGCTTCACCTGCGGTCGTCGTCGCGCCCGTGCCCGATGCACCGCCCGCAGCGGCGGGAGCCGTGTGCGTGGCGCTCGGGAAGAACATCGACGGGCGTCCATGGTCGCGCTGCCAGTTGTCGTACAGCATGACGGCTGACATGAAGAAGATCACCCATAGGACGGTGCGTTTGATATCCATGCGTTGTCTCAGAGTCGATGGGACCGCGCGTCGGCTTCGCCGCGAGCGCGAGTGTCGGAGTTGGGCGGCGGGACGAGGTCGATGCCGCCCGCGGAAAACGGGTGGCATCGGCACACGCGCCTGACGGCGAGATACGTGCCGCGCGCGGCGCCATGATACTGGATTGCCTCGCGCGCGTAATCCGAACAGGAAGGATAAAAACGGCAACGGTTGCCGAGCATCGGGCTCACGGCAACCTTGTAGAAGCGCAGCAACGCGATCAATACCGTTTTCATACCTTGGGCGACGCCGTTCGGCGCCGCGTCAAAACCGGCCGGGCGGGCGCGCACGCCGCACCGCGGACGGATGCGTCACTCGGACGCGGGCTTCGACGCTCGGCGCGCGATCTCCCGGACTGCCCTGTCGAGCAGTTCGCGGATTTCGGCCGCGCACATCGCCGCGAGCGGGGCGGAAGCCGCGCTCGGCAGCGCTTTCTTGTCGAAGCGCGTGTGCTGCCGCAGCAACAGGTCGTAACCGGCGAATTCGGCGCGGCGCAGGCGAAACGCATCGCGCGCCAGCCGCTTCACGAGGTTACGGGTGACTGCACGCGGCGCATACTTCTTGCCGATGACGAGCCCCAGGCGGGCAGGCTGGCCGGTCGGCTTGCCGTAGATCACGAAGTGTGCGGAGCGCCGCCAGGGGCGCAAACGAAAAACGGATGAAAATTCATCCGTTTTCAGAAGTCGCGCAGCTTTCGGGAAGGCGGCTTTCGTCTGCGACGGATTCGCACCCGGCTCGACGGCACCTTCCGCAGGACTGCGGACGGCGGACACAGCGCGCAACCTGCCTTAGATGGCGAGGCGCTTGCGGCCCTTCGCGCGGCGAGCGTTGATGACCTTGCGGCCACCTGCCGTCTTCATGCGGACACGGAAGCCATGGGTGCGCTTGCGGCGCGTCACGGACGGTTGGTAAGTACGTTTCATGATGTTCTCACTTGTTCGAGAATGTCGAAATTCAGGGGACCGCGTGCCCTTAACCGGAGGCATTCGGGCGAACGCAATCGCCGGGAATACAGGATTGGTTTTCGCGGAACCCGCTATTTAAACCGTTTTTCTCTTGACGGTCAATACTTTACGAGTCGTCCGCCTGTGCCGGCCCGCTCCGATCCGGCCCCGCGACCCACCATCGCAGCCTGTGGATAAGTCCCGCTGTGGCCGCGTTTGGCGTTAGAATCTCGCCTTATCTCCAAGAATCCCGCACGCCGCTTCGGCCCGCGCCTGCCGCTCCAGGACTGTGACGCAGGCGTCCGACGCACGCTCGCACGACCGCTTCGGGCCTTGTTGCGCAACCGCGACAAGGGCGCCGGCGAGCCGCGCTGTGCACGCAAAAAACGACAGCTACTTGATGAACGATTTCTGGCAACACTGTTCCGCACTGCTGGAGCGCGAGCTGACGCCCCAGCAGTACGTGACGTGGATCAAACCCTTGGCCCCGGTGGCCTTCGATGCGTCGGCGAACACGCTGTCCATCGCCGCGCCGAACCGCTTCAAGCTGGACTGGGTCAAGAGCCAGTTTTCGGGCCGGATCTCCGATCTGGCCCGCGAATTCTGGAACACGCCGATCGAAGTCCAGTTCGTCCTCGATCCGAAGGCCGGCATGCGCAGCGCGCCCGCAGGCGCCGCGCCGGCCGCCCCGCGTGCACCGCTGGCCCCGACCGGCCCCGCCGCGACGGTCGCCGCGATCGCCGCCAACCTGACCGCGAATGCCGCCGCCGCGCCGAGCGCGCCGGCCGACGTGCCGATGACGCCGTCGGCGGCCGCCGCCCACCACCTGAACGCCGACGACGCCGACATCGACCTGCCGAGCCTGCCCGCGCACGAAGCCGCGGCCGGCCGCCGCACGTGGCGTCCGGGTCCGGGCGCCGCCCCCGCGAACGGCGGCGAAGCCGATTCGATGTACGAACGTTCGAAGCTGAACCCGGTGCTCACGTTCGACAACTTCGTGACCGGCAAGGCGAACCAGCTCGCGCGCGCCGCCGCGATCCAGGTCGCGGACAACCCCGGCATCTCGTACAACCCGCTGTTCCTGTACGGCGGCGTCGGCCTCGGCAAGACCCACCTGATCCACGCGATCGGCAACCAGCTGCTGCTCGACAAGGCCGGCGCGCGGATCCGCTACATCCATGCCGAGCAATACGTGTCCGACGTGGTGAAGGCGTACCAGCGCAAGGCGTTCGACGACTTCAAGCGCTACTACCACTCGCTCGACCTGCTGCTGATCGACGATATCCAGTTCTTCTCCGGCAAGTCGCGCACGCAAGAGGAATTCTTCTACGCGTTCGAGGCGCTCGTCGCGAACAAGGCGCAGGTGATCATCACCAGCGACACGTATCCGAAGGAGATTTCGGGCATCGACGATCGCCTGATCTCGCGCTTCGACTCGGGCCTCACCGTCGCGATCGAGCCGCCCGAGCTCGAGATGCGCGTCGCGATCCTGATGCGCAAGGCGCAGTCCGAAGGCGTGAACCTGTCGGAGGACGTCGCGTTCTTCGTCGCGAAGCACCTGCGCTCGAACGTGCGCGAGCTCGAAGGCGCGCTGCGCAAGATCCTCGCGTATTCGAAGTTCCACGGCCGCGAGATCTCGATCGAGCTGACCAAGGAAGCGCTGAAGGACCTGCTGACCGTGCAGAACCGGCAGATTTCGGTCGAGAACATCCAGAAGACCGTCGCCGACTTCTACAACATCAAGGTCGCGGATATGTACTCGAAGAAGCGCCCCGCGAACATCGCGCGGCCGCGGCAGATCGCGATGTACCTCGCGAAGGAACTCACGCAGAAAAGCCTGCCGGAGATCGGCGAGCTGTTCGGCGGGCGCGATCACACCACCGTGCTGCACGCGGTGCGCAAGATCGCCGACGAGCGCAGCAAGGATGCGCAACTCAACCACGAGCTGCACGTGCTGGAACAGACGTTGAAGGGCTGAGCGCGCGGGCGCGCTTGATAATTCGGCATCCGCCCCAAATTAAGGGGGGCGGTTCGGTTTTAAGGCACAATACAGGTTTGACCGCCCCGGTGGTGGCGGGCCAAGAGCCCGGCCGACGGGGCGCTGCGAGGCTGCTGCGCTGCAGGCCGTTACTCAACGAAGGAACTCTATGCAACTGGTCAAGACCGAACGAGACACACTCCTCAGGCCGCTGCAAACGGTCAGCGGCATCGTCGAACGCCGCCATACGTTGCCGATCCTTGCCAACCTGCTGATCACCAAGAACGGCCCGGACGTTTCATTCCTGTCGACCGACCTGGAGTTGCAGATCACCACGCGCGCCGATTTCGGCGTCGGCGGCGACCAGGTGGCCACCACCGTCGCGGCCCGCAAGCTGCTCGACATCCTGCGCGCGATGCCTGACGGCCAGGTCACGCTGTCGCTCGCCGACAAGCGCCTCACCGTCCAGTCCGGCAAGAGCCGCTTCGCACTGCAGACGCTCGCCGCAGACGAGTTCCCGACCGTCGCGCAAGCGAAGGATTTCGGCGCCACGCTGACCGTCCCGCAGAAGTCGTTCCGCCAGCTGCTCGGCATGGTGCACTTCGCGATGGCGCAGCAGGACATCCGCTACTACCTGAACGGCATGCTGCTCGTCGTCGACGGCGACCAGCTGATGGCCGTGGCCACCGACGGCCACCGCCTCGCGTTCTCGTCGATGAAGATCGAGGGCGGCACGTTCGGCCGCCAGGAAGTGATCGTGCCGCGCAAGACGATTCTCGAGCTGCAGCGCCTGCTCGAAGATATCGACGACACCGTCACCATCGACATCGCGCAGACCCAGGCGAAGTTCACGTTCGGCGGCGTCGAACTCGTGTCGAAGCTGGTCGAGGGCAAGTTCCCCGACTTCCAGCGCGTGATCCCGAAGGCGCACAAGAACACGTTCGAGATCGGCCGTGAAGAGCTGCAGCGTTCGCTGCAACGCGCGGCGATTCTGACGTCCGACAAATTCAAGGGCGTGCGCTGCATCATCGCGCCGGGCCAGCTGAAGATCATGTCGACCAACGCCGATCAGGAAGAGGCGCAGGAAGAACTCGAAATCGCGTACCAGGGCGATACCGTCGACATCGGCTTCAACGTCACGTATCTGCTCGACGTGCTCGCGAACCTGAAGGTCGACACCGTGCAGGTGAGCCTCGGCGACGCCAGCTCGAGCGCGCTGATCACCGTGCCCGAGAACGACGAATTCAAGTATGTCGTGATGCCGATGCGCATCTGACGCGCTCGACATCGCGACACACACCAGGGGGCGGCAAGCCCCTTTGGCGTTTTTATGGCGAACCGACAACCCGTCCCTTTGGTGCCTTTTCGGCACCTTGGGCGGGCCAGGAAACTGGAGCGGCCCGGCGATTTCTCTCGCTGAAACGCACCGCGCCGCCACGAGAGTGGCCTCGCAGAACCGGAAGATATCCATGAGTGAACAGCACAATTCGCAACCCGATAACAGCAGCTACGGCGCTTCGTCGATCCAGATCCTCGAAGGTCTGGAGGCGGTGCGCAAGCGCCCCGGGATGTACATCGGCGACACGTCGGACGGCACCGGTCTGCACCACCTCGTGTTCGAGGTGCTCGACAACTCGATCGACGAAGCGTTGGCCGGGTACTGCAACGACATCCACGTGACGATTCACGCCGACAACTCGATTTCCGTGACCGACAACGGCCGCGGGATTCCGACCGACGTGAAGATGAACGACAAGCACGAACCGAAGCGCAGCGCCGCCGAGATCGTGATGACCGAGCTGCACGCCGGCGGCAAGTTCGACCAGAACAGCTACAAGGTGTCGGGCGGCCTGCACGGCGTGGGCGTGTCGTGCGTGAACGCGCTGTCGAGCTGGCTGCGCCTCACCGTGCGCCGCAACGGCAAGAAGCATTTCATGGAGTTCCATCGCGGCATCGCGCAGGATCGCGTGCTCGAGCAGGTGGATGGCGTGGAAGTGTCGCCGATGCTGATCACCGGTGACACCGAGAACCGCGGCACCGAAGTGCATTTCATGGCCGATCCGACCATTTTCGGCACGGTCGAGTATCACTACGACATCCTTGCGAAGCGGATGCGCGAGCTCTCGTTCCTGAACAACGGCGTGCGGATCCGTCTCACGGACCTGCGCTCGGGCAAGGAAGACGATTTCGCGTTCGCCGGCGGTGTGAAGGGCTTCGTCGAGTACATCAACAAGACCAAGACCAACCTGCACCCGACCATTTTCTTCGCCAACGGCGAGAAGGACGGCGTGGGTGTGGAAGTCGCGATGCAGTGGAACGACAGCTACAACGAGAACGTGCTGTGCTTCACGAACAACATTCCGCAGCGCGACGGCGGCACGCACCTGACCGGCCTGCGGGCCGCGATGACGCGCGTCATCAACAAGTACATCACCGACAACGAAATCGCGAAGAAGGCGAAGGTCGAGACGACCGGCGACGACATGCGCGAAGGGCTGTCGTGCGTGCTCTCCGTGAAGGTTCCGGAGCCGAAGTTCAGCTCGCAGACGAAGGACAAGCTGGTGTCATCCGAAGTGCGTGCGCCGGTTGAGGAAGTCGTCGCGAAGGCGCTGGAAGAATTCCTGCTCGAAACGCCGATCGACGCGAAGATCATCTGCGGGAAGATCGTCGAAGCGGCTCGGGCGCGTGATGCTGCGCGGAAGGCGCGGGAGATGACGCGCCGCAAGGGCGTGCTCGACGGCGTCGGCCTGCCGGGCAAGCTCGCGGACTGCCAGGAGAAGGATCCGGCGAAGTGCGAAATCTACATCGTCGAGGGTGACTCGGCAGGTGGGTCGGCGAAGCAAGGGCGTGACCGGAAGTTTCAGGCAATCCTGCCGCTGCGCGGCAAGGTGCTGAACGTCGAGAAGGCCCGCTACGACAAGCTGCTGTCGTCGGAGCAGATCGTCACGCTCGTGACCGCGCTTGGGTGCGGGATCGGCAAGGAAGACTACAACCTCGACAAGCTCCGCTATCACCGCATCATCATCATGACCGACGCGGACGTCGACGGTGCGCACATCCGGACGCTGCTGCTCACGTTCCTGTATCGCCAGATGCCGGACATGATCGAGCGCGGGTACGTGTATATCGCGCAGCCGCCGCTTTACAAGATCAAGGCGGGCAAGGACGAGCGGTATCTGAAGGATGACGTGGAGCTCAACGCGCACATGCTGCGGTTGGCGCTGCAAGGGTCGGAGTTGGTGCCGGGTGAGAATGCGGCGGCGATTTCGGGCGATGCGCTTGGGGAGCTGGCAAGGTCGTATCTGCTGTCGCAGAGCGTGATCGATCGGTTGAGCCGGTTGTATGATCCGGCTGCGCTGGAAGCCGTCATGGATGGGGTGGTGATCGACCTTTCCACTGAAGAATCGACCGAGGCTTCGGCTAAGGCGCTGCACGCTGCTTTGCATGATGAAGCGTTGAAGAATGAAGTGCGGGTTGTGCCCTCGTATGACGCGGTTCGCGAACAACGGGCGCTGCACGTCGAGCGGACGCATCACGGCAACGTGCGGGTTTCGGTCATCGACCAGGAATTCCAGCACACGGCGGATTATCAGCAGCTCGTGACTACCGCGAATACGTTCAAGGGGCTGATTGGGGAAGGTGCGGTCATCAAGCGCGGTGAGCGCAGCATGGCCGTGGCGGACTTCAAGAGCGCGATGAAGTGGCTGCTGGCGGATGCTGAACGGAACGTCTCCAAACAACGCTATAAGGGGCTCGGCGAGATGAATCCCGAGCAGCTGTGGGAAACGACGATGGATCCGGCAGTGCGGCGTCTGCTGCGCGTGCAGATCGAAGACGCGATTGCTGCGGATGGGATCTTTACTACCCTCATGGGGGATGACGTCGAACCGCGGCGGGCGTTTATCGAGTCGAATGCGTTGCGGGCGGGGAATATTGACGTTTAACACAGCCTGACGTGCAGGGACACGGAATTCGTGAGACTGAAACGGCAAAATTGATGCGACTGCCGGGATTGACGTCCCGGCAGGATCAGCGACAGGGCCGCAAGTGTGGCGAGGCACCAGATAGATGTTGGTCTCTACGGCTATCAGTGTGGTGGCACGTTGGCAGAGAGCACGTCACAGATGAGGGACCGTCTCCCACCCAGCTCGGAGGCTTGGACCAACAATCTCGTGACGTCCGCTTTCGCAATGCGAAGATTGGGAGTTCGATCCTCCTCCACTCCACCAACGGAATCCCTTTAAAACCGGTCACTTGGGACAGGAATCATATTTTTTCCCCGAGTGCAAAGATATGCCCCCCCGACAAAGTGCAGCCTTATGCTTCAACAACAAAGCCGGCCTTGTGCCGGCTTTGTTGTTTGGGCGCGACTAACCGTAGCTCGGCTGTGCCCGCGTGTGTATCGAGATGAGGCGAAGGCGCCGTCGAGATCACGCGACCGATCGTGGCCCCTTTCGCCCCTATATCTGTTGGCGATCGTCGATGCGATCATGACAGATAAGTCGACGGCGGATTCAACCGGTCGATGCAACACACTAGACGCTGCGTAAGCAGTGGAGGTGTTGCGAATGAAACAGCGGCGCAGGAGTTTAGGCGCATATACATTCTGCTATTCATCGACATCATCAAAGATGCTACGCTCATTTTCTTGAATGATCGTATCCTCTAGTGTGCCGAGTCCGTCAGTCTCATCACTTCCGGAAGACTCCTCATAAAATTGATTGTCAATCCACTTGTCGATGCGCCGGCGTTCCACATTGACAGTACCCAAAATCGCTTCATCTTCTGGAAAACATTCCTCCAAGATATCCAGCGTGCGTGTATACGGTGCTACATAATCATTCGGTTCTTCGGATGAATCGTATCCCGACGTAGCGTCGTTTCGTACATCGCTTAATTTTGGAATCAGCTGGAGTTTAATCTGGTTCAAGACGTTCTGATACTCGGCGTTGGTGAATACCGAGCGAAGATCTTTGTCGCTAAGGGCGCTTAAATCCCTTCCTCGGATTGCGTAATCGCTTACTTTGTCAACGAAGATCAGTCTTGACGATGGTGGAAACAGCCCTTCTTGATGAAGCCGGATTGCCACTGAGACTTCTGATACCGCATCTAGATACAACCCTGGAGAATGTATCTTAGAAGGAAGCTCTGGGTGGCGTGTCAAGAATTTCTCTAAAAAAGATTTAGAGCAACGGCGCACCAAGAAATTATGTAAGGCCGTTTTGGCAGACCAATAAAATTGGTAGACGGGTTTTTCATGATTCGATTCATCGACAAATTCATCTAGCTTGTCGATCATCAAAAAATGCATTGACGACGGGAGTACGACCGCGTTCTTGATGCCAACATCACCACATGTTACCTGCTGCATAAGGCGAGCGGGAGAAGTTCCTCGAACATAAATCTCGAGTAGTTCGATATTCTTTCGCACTAGTGTTGCGAATGCATCACCCACGGTTGGATGTCGAAATTTCCAGGATGGCTCGCCATCAGTGAATGCCTGAGACACTAAACTGCCCTTCAATGCCTCCAGTGCGCTTATACACGCACCCAGGCTACTTCCCATTCTAATTATTGCGTTTTCTTCGGCGTTATCCAATTCGATCGGGCTCCGGAGATCATCCTTGCGCATGTAAATAAGAGCCAATGCGGACCGACTGTGAATGTCAAGCCCTTCAATGATCTCGGAAAGCAACTGCTCCCTATTTTCGATGAATGATTTGAGCCCGGATTCCGAGGTGGAAATGGATTTTGTAAATAATGGATCGGAGAGTCTTCTTGCCATCTCCGGAATGAAGCGAGGGTGATCGGCAACGTCGCCCAAGAACGGCTTGACGAGTTTCAGAAATTCTTTAGATTGAGATCCAAACTTCAGGTGATTGTATAAAATTTGCTGCTTCTCTGCTAGAGTCAGAGCGTGCACATCCACCACCACTTGACTCTCGTTTAATAGCGGAAATGCGCTGGCTTTGAGATCGCGTCGTGCAGCGTTGTAGATGTAGTCGCGGGATGTCAAAACAATTTTTGCTCCGCCTTTTATCGCGGCACGGATTTCTGGGATTTTCGAATTCCATTCCAGCGCAAGATTGTTTTCATACTGCGTGCTACCGAATGCATCATCAACCCAAAAGAACTGAGAGTTTTCTTCGGTATTCCACCGGTCCATCAAAAGCTCGGCACGAGTGATTTTTATAACGGATGATTCATATTTGTCAGCTGCTGCCATTGCAAGCATTGCGGCGATGGTGGACTTGCCCGCCGCGGGTTCGCCAATGAGCAGTACGAAGCCATGCGTGTCGATAGCATGTGCAGCTTTAGTGTAAGCATCCGTGATGACAACCTTCGCCAACTCTTCATGCATGCTGTCAAGAACAGCTTTCGCTTGTTTGTATGCTCTGTCGTCAAGAATCTGTGAAAGATCACCGAGCCCGTAGACTCTTGGAACCAGCATTCTTAATCGCTTGCTGGATTTTATCTGCTCTTCAAGCCAATTTGACCCATATGTTATAGATTGCTTGACTCCGGAATTTTTCAATGCGGCATGAATTTTTTCGTCGGTTGCGCCTGAAATCCCGGCATTTGTGAGTAGTATGTATGCATCACACAAACCTTTGTCTACTAATGCTTTTGCCTTGCCGAATTCGTCGGATAAATCGGACGCTGTAAGGGAGTATCCGGGGCGATTTGTGAATTTGCATTGGATAACGAATTTACCTGATAACGTTTCACCCTTTTGAGTTGTCCAGCTGCCACAGAATGCACCATCTCTTCCCCCATCATTAACGTCAAGAAACGATTGTACCGTTTGACCTAAAATTTCCCGGGTGATAGTCAAGCAGAGCTTTTGAAACGAATGCCACCCGAGTCGATGAAGGTTGAAGGCTGTATTTATTGACGTCATATCAGTCACAATTTTTAATTCAATGTGCGAATCATGGGCGAATGTTCGCGTCACTGTTTGGGCAGTGCGTGTCGGCACCTCACTTCAGGCGCGCGTGACTCGTTTTACGTCCTGCGATTTACATCTTCCGCTTCTCAGGTGATGCTACGTGGCTGTCGGCTATCTGATGACGACCGGAAGTATTTTGCAATGAGTTCGAGCTTTGTGGAAGGTATGTGGTACTTGAGTGACATGCGTTCGTGGAGCTTTGACGATGGCCAAAGAACAAAGTGCAATGAAACCCGTACTATCGGGACAAAGTGCAAAGAATCGAGTTCTGCGAGTAGAGATCTGTTCGACGCAGACCTTGCCGCACGATCGCTCTAGCGCAAAGAGATGGTTCTGGTAGAGTGCAAAGAGACGCTCCCTGTCTCACACTTAGGCCGGTTTTTTCATTTGGGCTCTACTTCCGTCATCGTCTGGTTTGACACCCCGCCGGGTGACATCAGGGTGACAGGCGGGTGCCCGTCTGAGCGCCAGAATGACACATGGGCTGCCGCTCGGTCAAATCTCCGAAGCGGCGGTCGGTACCAGCAGAGACCCTAAAACGCGTTCGCGTATTGCCAATGCAACCCGCCGGCGGTTTGGCGATGTCCCTTACACACCGAACAGATGTGGGAGTTGCTGATATTCTTGGCTCGAGCAGCGTCTGAAACGCTCGGAAAGACCTCATTTGTATCGATGCACCTCACCGCTTTGGTCTTCAAACGCCTTGGTCTGAGCGGCTCTTGGGTTACCCGCACGACGTCTTCCGGAGACGTCCACCGGCACCCTCCCGCAAGCCTGCGTTTGCCAGCAAGTACGGCCGAGATGTTTCCTTGACTGAGGCCGGTGCTCCGGGCCGCCTCCGCTATTGACGGATAGGAAACTCCTGTCTCAACGCAGATCACGACATGCGGGTTATTCGTCAGATCTTTCTCGCGGGATACATCTACCACGCCCCACTGTGGGAATTCGCATTTCTCGAACTCGACCCAGTAGTCGGGTTGTGACGAAGTTCCTGACAAACTTCTCAATTACCTTCCGCTTGTCGACCCAATAGCACTCAGTGTCCCCGCTCCAGCGCCTTCTTTCGCGCATTCCCGCCAGGAATATGCGCCGGTCGCTGTGAGCCGCGAAAATTCGGTGTATCTGATTTTCCAGGACGATGGCGTCGATCTCCTTCATTTTTGCCCGGAAGAAGACTCGCCGCAGATGCCATCCATACCTCTGTTCGATACCCCTGCTTGTGATCCCCACTTTCAAGGAAGCGATGCCGAACGCCTCGACCTCCGCCACGACGATCCACGTCGGTCGTCCTTCGTCGCGCGTTTCCAATAGCCGCCGGAGCCTGTTCGCACCCTGCCCGACCTGTTCATTCCCACAGTCCGGACATTTGTATGCTGACTTCCTCAGATAGTCTGCAGACACCGAATGCCAACCGTGGCATTCGCACTCGATCTGGATTCGAGTCGCTCGCAGCTCTTCGTTGAAAACGAAACTCGAAAGCTGGACATGGCTCGGCATCAAACCGGCAAGCTCGCTACGGAGCTGATCTTCGGTGGGCCGACGACCGGCAGAGGCGGCCTCCTTTGCGCAGTGCCGACATCCGGTCACGCCGTTTACCATCAAGTATGTGGGCCGAGTGGTCTCCAACTGTTCGTGCCGTCGACATCGAACCTGGATGGTCTTGGTCATCCCTCGGAAGGAGCTCACTACCGTAAGTCTGGCTGACGCGTTATCGTCGAACCATTTCCTGAACTTGGCTTCCTGGTCTTCCAGCCTTCCGGCGCTTCGTGCCGCGTATTCGCACCGTGGGCATCCGCCTCCCTTGTATCGCAAGTGATCGAAGGGGAGCACGCTGAACGAATGGTGATGCGTGAGGCAGAAGACAGATACCTCAGGTCCTCGCTGCGTAGCGAACTGCTGTTCAGAATCTTCATAGGCAAAGGCACCTGCGCCGTGCCGTTCTCGCGCCATCCTGACCCAGTCGCAAAAATTTCGTCGGCGCCTGACCGAGGTTGCCTCATCAGAATATCTTCGACTCTTCATTTTTTGATGAGTGAAGGACCGATTCAAGGTCTCCCGGCTTTCTGCCGAAGTCCTGCGGGAGTTTTCCCAGCTGGGCCGGGCACGCCCGTCAGATTACTGACCGACTGTCGATTGCAAGGCCACGGCAAACGGCATAATGTCGGCCTGCACCAATCTACCAGAAGACCACCAATGATCGAGGACATCAGAAAGACGCTGTGGGCCGCCGCAGACAAGCTGCGTGCCAATATGGACGCGGCTGAGTACAAGCACATTGCGCTCGGGCTGATTTTTGTCAAGTATATTTCAGACACCTTTCAGGCTCGCCGTGATGAGCTGGCCGCGCGTTTCCTGGACACAAACGACGACTACTTTCTGCCGGATAGCGAAGAAGACCAGATTGCTGCCGAACTGGAAGACCGTGACTATTACCGGGAAGTCAATGTGTTCTGGGTACCTGAAGCTGCTCGCTGGGAGAGCCTTCGAGCACAAGCGAAGCAGGCCGACATCGGAAAGCGCATCGACGAAGCCCTGGCTGCAATCGAAGGCGAGAACCCCAAGCTCAAGGGCATCCTCGACAAGCGCTACGCCCGTGCCCAGCTACCTGACGGCAAGCTCGGCGAACTCGTAGACCTGATCTCGCAGATCGGCTTCGGCAACGACGCGATTATCGCTCGCGACATTCTCGGCCAGGTCTATGAATACTTCCTCGGCCAGTTCGCCAGTGCGGAAGGCAAGAAGGGTGGCCAGTTCTACACGCCTGCAAGCATCGTCAAGACGCTCGTAGATGTGCTCGCTCCCCATCGCGGCAAGGTCTACGATCCATGCTGTGGGTCAGGCGGCATGTTCGTGCAGTCGGAGAAGTTCATCGAGGCGCACGGCGGCAAGTTGGGCGACGTGTCCATCTATGGGCAGGAATCGAACCCGACAACGTGGCGTCTCGCAGCTATGAACCTTGCGATTCGCGGGATCGACTACGACCTCGGCAAGGAGCCAGCGGATAGTTTCACTCGCAACCAGCATCCCGACCTGCGTGCCGACTTCGTATTAGCTAACCCGCCGTTCAACATCTCGGACTGGTGGCATGGCAGCCTCGAAGGCGATCCACGCTGGGTCTACGGCACGCCGCCGCAGGCCAACGCGAACTACGCGTGGTTGCAGCACATGCTTTATCACCTCAAGCCGAATGGCCGTGCGGGCATCGTGCTCGCCAACGGCTCGATGAGTTCGAGCCAGAACAGCGAAGGTGAGATTCGAGCGGCGATGGTCGAGGCCGACGTGGTCGAGTGCATGGTTGCGTTGCCGGGACAGTTGTTCTTCAACACACAGATACCCGCCTGCCTCTGGTTTCTCACGAAGCAAAAGACGAGCCGTAAAGGTGAAGTGCTGTTCATCGACGCTCGGAAGTTGGGTCGATCCGTTAGCCGAGTGCAGATCGAACTCGCTGATGAGGACATCGCAAAGATTGCCGAGACGGTATATGCATGGCGCGGTGACGCTGATGCGACGGGGGATTATGCCGATCTGCCCGGATTCTGCCGCAGTGTGAGCTTGGCCGAAATCGCCGAACATGGTCATGTACTGACCCCGGGACGTTATGTTGGTGCGGAGGAGGTTGAGGACGACGACGAAGCCTTCGACGAGAAGATGCAGAAGCTCACCGAGAAGTTGGGCGAGCAAATGGCCAAGGGTGTTGAACTGGACACGTTGATTCGGCAGAAGCTGGGGGGGCTCGGGTATGAATTCTGAGACGTCTCGTAGCCTAGGTCACTACATAACCCTGATACGCGGGACGACGTACAAAGGGAGTCTTGTAGGCTCGCCGGGACCGGCATTGCTAGGACTGGGAGCAATTGAGCCCGGTGGTGGATTTCGTGAAAAGGACTTCAAGACATACGGCGGGGAGTGTCCTGAGAAGCTAATGCTTTTCCCGGGCGATATGTTCGGCGCTCTAAAGGGGGCTACTAAGGACGGTAAGATGATTGGCTCGGTAGCAAGAGTGCCTGACTTCATACCGGCCGGCCGCTTGACCCAAGACACTGTGAAGCTGGTGTTTAACGAATCGGACGAAGCCACAAAAACGTATATCTATTGGCTGCTTCGAACTCCACAGTATCGAGAGTATTGTGCGGGGCGTGCGATGGGTAGCGCTGTCGTCGCGCTAAGCCGAGAAGATTTTCTTTCATACCCCGTTCCACCTTTGACCCGTCCTCGAGCCCATCTGGTCGAATTGCTGGAACTGATAGAGCGTAGATGTCGGGTGCTCCGAGAAGCCAACGCCACTCTCGAAGCCATCGCCCAAGCTCTATTCAAGTCCTGGTTCGTCGACTTCGATCCGGTTCGTGCAAAGGCAGAAAAACGTGAGCCGGAAGGACTCGATGCGGATACGGCTGCGCTGTTCCCGGATGGGTTCGAGGAGTCGAACTCACAGTTGGTGCCGAGGGGGTGGAGCGTGCGATCCATCTACGATGTTTCGACCGTCGTGTACGGAGCACCATTTGCCTCCAAGCGCTTTAATGCTGACCGAATCGGTCGTCCATTAATTAGGATCAGAGACCTAAAGGACGAAGCTCCGGGGGTTTACACAGACGAGGTGCATCCAAAAGGCTACGTAGTCCAGCCTGGAGATCTAGTTGTCGGGATGGACGGCGAGTTCCGAGCGTATCTTTGGGGCGGCGAGCCCGCTTGGCTCAATCAGCGAGTATGTGTATTCCAACCGATTGATGACATTTCGCCCGCATTTGTCCACTTGTCAATTAAGCCGCTCCTGGCGGCCGTTGAAGCAACCGAGACAGCAACGACCGTCATTCATCTTGGCAAGAACGACATCGATCGCTTCCGCGTTCTGGTGCCGACAATCAGTGTGCTAGAAGCATTTGGCGGTCTTTCCACGCCGATATACAACAAGATCGTCCAGAACAAACAAACAGCATCGTCGTTAGCCGCCTTGAGGGATGCACTACTACCTCGCCTGATCTCAGGCCAACTGCGGATTCCTGAAGCTGAAGCCTTGTTAGAAAACGCCGCCTAGAAGAAACGCATACAACGGGGCCAAGATAGACATGACCGAAGATCAACTGGAACAAGAAGCACTCGACTGGCTGAAGGAAGTTGGTTACAGCCATCTCTACGGCCCCGATATTGCGCCCGATGGTGACTCGCCGGAACGTACCGACTACCGGCAGATATTGCTGGTTTACCGACTGCGCAAAGCTATCAATCTGCTGAATCCTTCAGTTCCACTAGCGGCACGAGAAGACGCGTTGCGGCAGGTCCTCAATCTTGACACTCCGGTCCTGCTCTCAGCCAACCGCATCTTGCACAATCTGCTCGTCAACGGCGTACCAGTCGAGTATCAGAAGGATGGCGAGACCCGTGGCGACTTCGTGAGGCTGATCGACTTCGCCGACGCTACCGCAAACGAATGGCTGGCGATCAATCAATTCAGCATCAAGGGGCCGAAGTACGCTCGTCGCCCTGACATCATCCTGTTCGTGAACGGGCTGCCGCTCGTGCTCCTCGAACTGAAGAACCCCGCCGACGAGAACGCCGATATCTGGAAGGCATACGATCAGATCCAAACGTACAAAGAGCAGATCCCCGACATCTTCGAGTACAACGAGATCCTGGTCATCTCCGATGGCAGCGAAGCACGAATGGGCTCGCTGTCGGCGAATTCGGAGCGCTTCCTTGCATGGCGGACCATCGATGGCAGGATGCTAGATCCACTAGGGCAGTTCAACGAACTCGAAACGTTGATTCGAGGCGTCCTCGCTCCGACCTACCTGCTCGACTACCTTCGCTTCTTCGTGCTCTTCGAGGATGATGGCGGGCTGGTGAAGAAGATCGCAGGCTACCATCAGTTCCACGCGGTGCGTGCAGCGATTGCACAAGTGGTCGAAGCGTCGAGACCAGGCGGGAGCCAGAAGGGCGGCGTCGTATGGCATACGCAAGGCAGCGGCAAGAGCATCACGATGACCTGCTTTGCTGCGCGAGTCATGCGCGAAGGAGCGATGGGGAATCCCACTATCGTCGTCATCACCGATCGCAACGACCTTGACGGCCAGCTATTCGGCGTGTTCTCGCTTTCGGAGGACCTTCTTCGTGAGGAGCCGATTCAAGTTACCACCCGGCAGGACTTGCGGGATAAGCTTGCAAATCGACCCTCCGGCGGCATCGTCTTCGCCACGATCCAGAAGTTCATGCCGGGTGAGGATGAGGATACGTTCCCTGTACTGTCTGATCGTCACAACATCGTTGTCATCGCCGACGAAGCACATCGCACGCAGTACGGTTTCTCTGCGAAGTTCAAGGGCGAGGAGAAGGGCTACCAGGTCGGCTATGCGCAGCACCTACGCGACGCACTGCCGAATGCTACCTTCGTCGCCTTCACGGGTACACCTGTTTCGAAGGAGGATCGTGATACCCGCGCAGTGTTCGGAGACTACATCCACGTCTACGACATGCAGCAGGCCCGCGACGACGGGGCCACGGTTCCCATCTACTACGAGTCGCGCCTTGCGAAGCTCGGGCTGAAGGAAGAGGCGCTGCCCGAAATCGATGAGGAAGTCGATGAGCTGGCAGAGGATGAAGAGGCGGATGAGCAATCGCGGCTGAAGACGCGTTGGGCTGCGCTCGAAAAGGTGGTCGGTGCCGAGCCCCGGATCAGGAGCATTGCAGCCGACCTCGTTGCGCACTTCGAAGAGCGTAACAAGGCTATGCCTGGAAAGGCAATGCTCGTCGCGATGAGCCGGGAGATCTGCGTGCATCTCTACGACGAGATCGTGAAGCTGCGCCCTGACTGGCACGACCCCGATCCCGAGAAGGGAGCGATCAAGATCATCATGACCGGGTCAGCGTCGGACAAGGCATTGCTCCGCCCGCACATCTACCCGAAGCAGGTTAAGAAGCGGCTTGAGAAGCGCTTCAAAGATCCTGCCGATCCACTACGACTCGTGATCGTCCGCGACATGTGGCTAACGGGCTTCGATGCGCCATGCGTGCATACGCTATACGTCGACAAGCCGATGAAGGGGCACAACCTGATGCAGGCTATCGCTCGCGTCAATCGTGTCTTCCGAGACAAGCAAGGCGGGCTGGTAGTCGATTACATCGGCATCGCCAATGACCTCAAGCTGGCCCTCAAGGAATACACAGCCAGCAATGGTCGCGGGCGGCCTACCGTCGATGCGCATGAAGCGTACGCCGTTCTCGAAGAGAAGCTCGACATCCTCCGAGGGATACTTCACGGCTTCGACTACAGCGACTTTTTGACTGGCGGGCACAAGCTACTCGCCGGTGCGGCCAATTTCGTGTTGGGGCAGAAGGACGGCAAGAAGCGATTCGCGGATGTTGCGCTAGAGATGAGCAAGGCATTCACGCTGTGCTGTACGCTCGATGAGGCGAAGGCGGTACGTGAGGAGGTGGCCTTCTTCCAGGCCGTGAAGGTGCTGCTGACGAAGCGGGAGATCAGCGAGAAGAAGCGTACTGACGAGGAGCGAGACCTGGCAATCCGGCAGATCATTGGCTCCGCAGTCGTTTCGGAGGATGTAGTTGATATCTTTCAGTCCGTGGGCCTCGACAAGCCGAACATCGGTATCCTCGACGATGACTTCCTTGCCGAAGTGCAGAACCTGCCCGAGCGTAACCTCGCCGTCGAGCTGCTGGAGCGTTTGCTCGAAGGCGAGATCAAGAGTCGCTTCGGCAGCAACGTCGTGCAGGAGAAGAAGTTCTCGGAGTTGCTCGCAAGTGTGATTACTCGCTACCAGAATCGATCCATCGAGACCGCACAGGTGATCGAAGAGCTGATCGAAATGGCGAAGAAGTTCCGCGAGGCGGCGAACCGGGGCGAGGAGCTAGGGCTGAATGAAGATGAGTTGCGCTTCTACGATGCGCTTGCGAACAACGAAGCGTCGGTGCGGCTGCTCGGCGACGAAACGTTGAAGAAGATCGCCCATGAGCTCACCGAGAACCTTCGCCAGAACGTCAGCGTCGATTGGGAGAAGCGCGAAAGCGTGCGGGCGAAGCTGCGGTTAATGGTGAAGCGCATCCTGCGGAAGTACAAGTATCCACCTGATCAGCAGGAGGAGGCCGTGCAGACGGTATTGCAGCAGGCAGAGAAGCTGAGTGCAGAGTGGGCTGCCTAGGAGAGTCGAACCTTCGATGCAGTTGCGCAGAGGAGAAACGAGATGCGAGCACCATTTTGCAGGTGGCGCGATAGTAGTACCCGCGTGTCAGCTTGCTAGTCCCTCGCCAGACCATCCCGGCCGCCACCTCGGGTCACCCCTTTGGAAAACACCGGTGACCCTAGCCTCAAAAACTGCGTTCATCTACACGGTGCCTGCCCGTTTGTCGCTGCATCCAGCGAAAACACTTGATGCCGTCGTTAATGTGGGCCGCGTGCACGGCGTCGCGGAGCGGCAGGCGCAGTAGATCCGCGCGCATGTGGAGGCCGTCCTGCCCTGCCGACAGGCAGAATCAGGACGAGCCGTTGACGATGATCGGGGCTCCCGATCCAATGGGCACTTTCCGTGGTTGATCAGCTAGCTCTTCTATCGATATCTCCATCATCTTTTTTGTAATTAAATTACGTTTGACAGAAGAGAATTCCCTCGGTAGTATCTCGCCATCAACATGGGAAGAAAAACAACATGCAACAGACCCGACACATCAAGCAACGCATGTCCCAGCGGGGAATCAGCCGCGAAATGGTCGAGCTTGTGCTCGACCACGGCGTCCCCGACCAAGACAAATATGTTCTGGGACGCAAGGATGCGCTTCGTCTCCTGGAAGACCTCCAGCGCTCCGAGCGCCTCCTTAAGAAAATTCTCGACAAGGGTGGATTGGTGGTTGTCGCCAACGGCGATGCATTGATCACCACCTACAACTACAAACAGTAATGGACAGTCTGGTGAAAGAAAGTCTCGTCTGGCAGGTCATTGAGCGCGTGCGCGGTGCCATGGATCCGTGGCACGCGCTGGAACTGGTTCTTCAAGTTCTCGTCTGGGAGAAATGGTCAAACGAAGGTCGCCTTCCGGTATCTCTACAATTCAGCAAGGCTTTGGGCATACAGCAATGCATCGACATATGGCAGCAGTTCGGCCGTCACGACGCGTCGCTCAAGCAGGCCTTTCCGGACACCCGGACACTTGCCTCGTCGGGGGCATCGACGTTGCTGGCCACGCTGGAAGTCGTTTATCAGTTACGTGAAACTGGCGTCCTGAATACCGACGATGTCACTGATCTGGTGGTGCGTTTGCCGGCCGGTACCGGCGGTGAGATAGCCCGTCCGGCGGAACTGGTGGAGCTGATGTCAGCGGTGGGCCAGATCCAGCCTGGCGATACGGTGTACGCGCCGTGGGATTCAAGTGCACAGCTTTCCGTGCGGTGCGCGCAGCACGGAGCGCACGTCTATCTGGAAACGCCGGTACCCTCCCCATTGCCAGCGCTGATCGGGCTTCTGACGGACGGCGCGTTCACCGTCCATCATGGTGACCCGATCAGCTCGCCAACAGCCATTGAGAATGGAAGACCGCGCCGGTTCGGGATTGCCATTGCGTTCCCCCCGCTGAATCAGCGTTACGACAACGATGTTGTGAACCGGGACTGGTTCGGCCGCTTTCCCGAAAAAACCCAATCTGGCACCGTCCTCGCAATCAGACATTTGCTGGCGCACGCGACCAACCGGATCGTCGTCGCCGTAGCGCCGAGCCTGCTGTTCAGCCGGGGGGGCGAGCATGCGCTACGCGAGGATCTGGTCCGTCGCGGCGTCGTGGAAACGGTGGTCGCAATGCCTGGCGGATGCCTCATCGGCACCAACATCCCGTTTGCGCTACTGGTGTTGGATCCGCGGGGCGGGCACCAGACGGTGCGGTTTATTAATGCCGATGGGGATCAGTTTCGTGAACCTGTCTCCAAGGCTCGCGCGAGATTAATCAACGTTTCGGAACTGATTTCCCTCGTCGTTGGAGAGTCCACTAACGACAATGCCGTAGCCGTGGCGCCTGTTGCCGAAATTCTTGGTAACGATGCGCAGCTTCAGGTAAGCCGCTATGTGCTCCCACCCTCGCAAAGGCGGCTTCAGGCCAAAATGGCAAATGCCCGACAGGTATCGCTGGGTGAGCTGGTGACGACCATCCGCCCGGTCTCGACGAAGCCGGGTACTGATGGTGATCGATTTGATGTGTGGGAGATCGGCGCTTCCGACCTACCTCCATTTGGGTATATCCAGGCTCCCGGGAAGACGATTTCCGTCGAAGGCCATGCGGTACAGGCAAAGCAATATCTGATGCCTTATGACATCGTGCTGATTGTCAAAGGCAGCGTTGGAAAACTAGGAATCGTCCCGGGGAACGTGCCTCCGCCTGGACCCGGCGGATGGGTCGCAGGCGTATCGGCGATTGTCTTGCGAACCGATCGGAAGGATGTAGAGCCTCGCGCGCTCGCGCTTCAGCTGCGTTCGCCGTTGGGGCAGGCCTTGCTTCGCAGCATTGTGTCTGGCGGGACGACCATCCAGATGATCAACCTGCATGAGTTAACCCGTCTTGCCGTCTGGCTGCCGGCGTTGGCGGAGACACATGCAGCAGCCCAAGCGCTCGAAGAGGAAGCACGGATTCAGCAAGAAATTAACCGGCTGTCCCGTCTCCAAGGTGAAGTTGCGGCAGGGCTCTGGACACTCGATTGAGTCCAATTCAATAAGCCATCGATGATCGAGGACATCAAGTAAACCCTCGCTACCCGAAGCAGGACGGTATCGGGAGGGCGACAAAAGCCTCATGCGACTGACTACTTTCCAACATGTGTCGAGCAAACGGTGTCGAAGCACCACATCGTGTTGGTGCAGGTGACCTAATGCAAATCCTGACGGTACCATCTTTATGAACAAACTGACCGCTGCCCCGACGACCGTAACGCCCACACACAAAGCAGAGCGTCTCCTTGAAGCGTTAGCGGCTTCCCTTGAAATCCCTCAAAGTAAGTACGAGGCAGCGGAGCGTAGCTATAAGTCGGTAGGTAAGTGGCTTGACAGGGACGACTCGGTCTTCGCTAGCAAGAACGTTACAGTTTACCCCCAGGGTTCTTTCCGTCTTGGTACGGTCATCCCTCCCCACGATGCGGATGGCCACTATGACTTGGACGTGGTATGTGAAATCGACATGGGCAAGCTGGAACTGACGCAAAAGCAGCTCAAGGAAAGGCTCGGGGGCGAGGTTAAGGCATACGCCAAGGCGCATGGTATGGAAGAGCCGATTGAGGCGAGGCGTTGCTGGACGCTGAACTACGCGGATGGAGCGCAGTTTCACATGGACATCCTTCCGGCGCTGCCTGACGGTCTTCGTCAAAGACTCCTGGTAGAGGCTGCGGGCATGCAAGCAAAGAGCCTGGACAAGGCTTTGGCGATAACGTGTTGGTACGACCAAAACTACAATCGAAAGACCGACGATTGGCCGGGGAGTAACCCTAAGGGGTATTCTGATTGGTTCCGCGAACGGATGAAGGTTGTCTTCAATGCCCGTCGTGAGACCTTGCGACTGTACGAAGCGCGCGCATCCGTGGAAGACATTCCGGAGTATCGCGTGACGACGCCTATGCAATCGGCCATCAAAATCCTCAAGCGCCACCGTGACATGCGCTTCACTGGGGAGGAAGACCTTCGCCCCATCTCTATCATTCTGACCACTTTGGGCGCGCTCGCGTACAACCAGGAGACAACAATCTCCGGCGCTCTGTTCGGCATTCTAAGCAGGATGGAGTCTTATATTGAGGTACGCAATGGAGTTTACTGGATCGAGAATCCAGCTGACCCACGTGAGAATTTTGCTGACAAGTGGGACGAGACGCCGGCGAAGAAGGATGCCTTCTATGACTGGCTGCAAACTGCCAAGGAAGACTTCGCGCTAGCAGCGGGGACCAGCGCTGACGAAGACTTCATCGATGTGCTGGCGCCGCGCATGGGCCGCCCTCTGGTTGAAGCAGCAGTGCGGACCGTACGTCCGACTAGCGGGCATTCTGTTGCGGCGAGTCTCACCAAAGTTTCGGACAGGATTCGCGGGTTCCGCGATGCACCGCATCGCAAGCCAATGACGTTCCCTTCGCTGAGCGGTGTTAATGGCAAAGTGTCGCTCACGCTGACCGTTAACCGCGCGGGCTACCGCCCGGACACTAGAACTGATGATGGACTGCCTGTTTCTTCTGGGAGCTCTTTGACCTTCGACGCGCACACCACAATTCCGAAGCCCTTTAAGGTCTTCTGGCAGGTGGTAAATACAGGAGACGCAGCACGCCAGGCTCGGGACCTTCGCGGTGGTTTCGATGAAGGCACGGTGCAGTCTGGTGGCATATCTCGCCACGAAACGGCTCGATACAGGGGGTCGCATAGCATCGAATGTTTCATTGTGAAAGATGGCTATTGCGTAGCAAAGAGCGGCCCCTTCATCGTCAACATCAAATAAACGAACAGTTCATGATCACCGGTTCGCCAACATCGTCACCCATCACTGCAAATCCCCCCGTTTCGATTTCCTACGGAGCAGACGATGCTGAAATTGCGAGGCTGATCAGCCCAGCAGGGGCCATAGTAACAGTGATGGCGCGAGCCTTTCGGTTCATTATTGTGATTCAAACGGGGAGTGCTTGGTCGGGACATTCTGGTGAGCTGGGCAAGTCGACATATGCCGAGCTTGCTCGCAAAGCAAAGCAGAGAGCACTGCGAAAAGTGGATTGGCCCGATACGGTCGCCGATCGCCCGCCGTCACTGCCTACTTCAGTCTTCTTGCCTGGGACTTTGATGAGTACGGCGGATTTCGCCGCGTGGGAATCCCTTCGTAAGTCGTTTATGGGTAAAGGACGAGGCCCGAGCTTGAATAGTGCGGCGAGAGACGAAGTGTTGAAAGACGCCGCCAATGTCTGCATGTTCAATGGCTGCGGGAAGCGCGTAGATAAGATCGGAAAATCTGTTCGGCCCGGCAATGTCGGACAGCTTGCACACATTGTAGGCGCCGACCCGCTTGGGCCGCGTGGACGCAATGATTCGCACACGTTGGCCGACAAGGCGGAAAATGTCATGCTTGTTTGCTATGACCACCATCGTCTCATCGATGCGATTGATCCAGAAGCCTATCCGATAGCAACTCTCCAGGAGATGCGTCGCGAGCACATGCGAAGAGTGAACGAATTGCTAGGCCAGTTGGCGTGGGCGCGTGCGATGCCACTTGTTATACGTGGTGGGATCGCGGGGCAAAGTCCGGCAGTTACGTTTCGCGAGATTTCAGAAGCGCTTGAGTCGATTCAACTCAGTGCTATGCATCCGGACGGCGAACATCTGACCATGGCCCCTATCGAAAGGCCGGAAGTGCATTATGGGTACAAGACTCTTTCGCAGCTAGAGCCAGGGCTTAGCCGTCTAATTACGGCATGTCAGACTGGTTCCTATAGGCCTACCCCAGACAATACGCTGGCAGTGTTTGCTATTCACGATACACCGGTCCTTGTCCTGGCAGGACGGATACTGGGCGAGGCCCGTACGGCGCACGTCCTCCAACGAACGAGAGGGGTGCCGAGTCCTTGGCGCTGGGTTGACCCTAACAAAAATGCGTCAAACGTCGATCTAGCTACTGACGTCAAAGCTACCGGTGCTATGGGAGCTGCGGTTGGTCTTTTAACAATTGCGATCTCTGATAACTACCAAGATGCCTGGATTCCGGATGCAACGCGTCAATTAATTGATGCCGGCGAGATGCCGTGGATTTCTATTTCCGCACAAAAACCTGGCATAAACATTGTGGAAGCCCCGTGCGACCTTGAAAGAATTATGCAGGAAATTCGCGAGGGTTTTCGACGTCTCCAGGGCGACTTCCAGGTCAAGGAGATACACCTCGTAATTGTGGCCCCCGTATCGGTAGCGTTCTCAATCGGCCGGGCTCTCCAGCCAGGCAATCACTTGCCCGTCACTGTCTTCCATCGGGTTAACGCAACTAGGCCGTTTGAATCGGCCATTAAGATTTCTAGTGACAAGGTCGAGAACGCAGACGGAGGACCAACGATTAGTATTCGGCTGCAGTAGGGCATCATCGCCGCCAGTCCTCAGGATCTGACTTCTCAGTCTCTCCCGATAACGAGTGTCCCGCTGGAGCTCGCCATCCGGCGCGCCATGCTGTGATTCGGGATCGCTGGCTGCGGCCCGTGGCCCACGATAACGCCGGTCGACTCGCACGCGGAGCAGCAGACTTTGGCGCCGAGAAAGGTCACCAGCGTACCGTGATGCATGAAGAAGTCCATGCCCTCGAGGACGACTCCACCGTTCGACGAGCGGTCTCCCTTCTTGAATAGAACCGTTTCATTATGCTTCGCCTTATTTTATTAGGTATGCGAAGTCATATCATTTCCCTCGTCGACAAACCATTGGACGGGTACGAAATTCTCTCTATGTCCGATGCATCTCTTCTTTGCGGAACCCCCCGTTTGGCTATCCAACAGCTAATTTGATTTATGAGATGCCTCACGAACTAAACTGTCCGTAGCGCGCGCGATCGAGAAGATAGTTGCGCTAGAAATCGTGAGCTAGAAGGAAGACTGAAGAGAGAGCAAAGCAGTAAGAGCGCGGGCCGCATGGGCTGCCACCCATACGACCCGCTGACCACAACCAACTCGTCTCAGGAGTCGGAAGATGGCTAACGCCTATAGTAAGTCACGTCCCAAGAAGCTCAAACAGTATCCCGAGGTTGAGCTGACCCTTGGCAACAAACCGGACCTTCCCCAAGATGGCCAACCGTACATGCCTTGGATGCGCGCCATTGACGCGCATTTCGAGATGTTCGGATTCAAGCCTGGTGATCGCGTCTACCTTCGGTTCAACTTTGATTCCCGCAGGGTCATCATCACGCCCGACTACAGCGCATTGAACTGGCGAGAGCAGCCCTATGGTGCAGTTGCGCAAAAAGAGGACGAGGATCAGGAATACGCAGCGCAGGCCCCTTTGCGCCGCTCTGTTGCCTGGTGAATGGCTCGGTATGAAGCACTTCGGCACACGCTTTGATGCAGATGGTCCGCAACGGCGCTGTTAGTAAGTTTCAACAATCGTCACAACAGACGAAAAGTTGCGTTCCGTCTTCTCCGCATTCCGCGGCATCGCGAGCATCAATGCGTGCAGTCCGACATGCAGCCATGCCGAGTACTCCACACGCATTTTCTGCGCCACCAATGCAAAAACCCCCGCCTTTCGGGCGGGGGTTCTT
>NZ_JAULUC010000039.1:0-43280 GCF_052851275.1 Burkholderia sp. SR8 | reverse complement strand
CACGGGCCCGTACTTCCAGGCGCTGATGCGCGAAACCTTCGCGCGCCACCCGATCGTCGGCGAGGTGCACGGCCACGGGATGGTCGCGAGCCTGCAGCTTGCGGAAGCGCCGGCCGAACGGCGCCGCTTCGCGAACGGCGGCGACGTCGGCACGATCTGCCGCGACTTCTGCTTCAACGGCAACCTGATCATGCGTGCGACCGGCGAACGGATGCTGCTGTCGCCGCCGCTCGTGATCTCGCGTCAGGAAATCGATGAACTCGTATCGAAGGCGAAGAAGGCCGTCGATGCGACCGCCCGGCAGTTGGGCCTTTCGTAACGGCTTTGCCTACAGGCGTGCGGCGGGCGCCGCACGTCACCATAACCAGGGGAATTCCACCATGCGTGCCTGCATTCTTCGCCAAGCCTGTTCCGTCGCGGCGCTCGCCGCCGCGGCTGCGTTCACGTCGGTCGCCAGCCCGTCCGCACATGCCGACGAGCTGAACGTCTACAACTGGTCCGACTACATCGCGCCGGACACGATCCCGAACTTCCAGAAACAGACGGGCATCCACGTCAAGTACGACAACTACGACAGCGACGACACGCTGCAGGCGAAGCTGCTGGCCGGCAGCTCGGGCTACGACATCGTCGTGCCGACGTCGAACTACATGGCCAAGCAGATCCAGGCCGGCGTGTACCAGAAGCTCGACAAGTCGAAGATCCCGAACCTCGCAAACCTCGATCCGCTGCTGATGAAGATGATCGCGGATGCCGACCCCGGCAACCAGTACGGCGTGCCGTGGGCGTACGGCACCGACGGCATCGGCTACAACGCGCAGGCGGTCAAGAAGGCGCTCGGCGACAAGGCGCCGGTCGACAGCTGGGCGCTGGTGTTCGACCCGGCCAACATGGAAAAGCTGAAGAGCTGCGGCGTGTCGTTCCTCGACCAGGCCGTCGACGTGTTCGCGGCGACGCTGCAGTACATGGGCAAGGATCCGAACAGCAAGAACCCGGGCGACTACCAGGCGGCGTTCGAAGTCCTGAAGAAAGTCCGCCCGTACATCACGCAGTTCAACTCGTCCGGCTACATCAACGATCTCGCGAACAACGACGTGTGCGTCGCGCTCGGCTGGTCCGGCGACGTCGGCATCGCGCACCGCCGCTCGGCCGAAGCGAAACGCTCGTACGACATCAAGTTCTCGAACCCGAAGGAAGGCGGCCTGCTGTGGTTCGACGTGATGGTGATCCCGAAGGATGCACCGCATGCCGAGGCTGCGCTGAAGTGGATCAACTACGTGTCCGACCCGAAGGTCAATGCGGCGATCACCAACACGGTGTTCTACCCGACCGCGAACAAGGCCGCGCATCAGTTCGTCACGCCGGCCGTCGCGCAGGACCCGACCGTCTACCCGCCCGAGGACGTGCTGAAGAAGATGGTGCTGATGAAGCCGATGCCGGCCGACATCCTGCGCCTTGAGAACCGTCTGTGGGCGCAGTTGAAGACGGGCCACTGATCGACGACCACCGCGGCGGCGCAGGCAGCGGCTGACGACCGGCCGAAACCTGCCCGCGCGGGATCCGCGGACGCTGCGTCCGCCCGCGCGCATCGCGCGCGCTGTTCCATCCGGCACGAGCCGTTGTCCGCGAGTCGCGTTGCGCGCCTCGCGCGGGGACGCTCACGCCTGCAATCCGTGAAGAACGAATGGTGACTCCCATGCAATCGATACCCTCTTCCGCTGCTGCACGCCAGACCCAACCGGCCGCCGCGGCCCGCTCGAAGAACGACGCGTTCGTGCGCATCGAAAACGTCGTGAAGAAGTTCGGCGACAGCACGGCCGTCGACAACGTGAACCTGACGATCGCGAAGAACGAGCTGTTCGCGCTGCTCGGCAGCTCGGGCTGCGGCAAGTCGACGCTGCTGCGCATGCTGGCCGGGCTGGAGACGGCGACCTCCGGCAAGATCTTCGTCGACGGCGAAGATCTCGCGTCGCTGCCGCCGTACCGCCGGCCGGTGAACATGATGTTCCAGTCGTATGCGCTGTTCCCGCACATGTCGGTCGAATCGAACGTCGCGTTCGGGCTCAAGCAGGAAGGCACGCCGAAGAACGAGATCAAGGAGCGCGTGGCCGATGCGCTCGCGCTCGTGCAGATGAGCAAGTACGCGAAGCGCAAGCCGCACCAGCTGTCGGGCGGCCAGCAGCAGCGCGTCGCGCTCGCGCGTTCGCTCGTGAAGCGCCCGAAGCTGCTGCTGCTCGACGAACCGATGTCGGCACTCGACAAGAAGATCCGCCAGAAGACCCAGCTCGAACTGGTGAACATCATCGAGAAAGTCGACGTGACCTGCGTGATGGTCACGCACGACCAGGAAGAGGCGATGACGATGGCGAGCCGCCTCGCGGTGATGAGCGAAGGCAAGATCGTGCAGATCGGCACGCCCGGCGAAGTGTACGAATACCCGAACAGCCGCTTCTCCGCCGAATTCATCGGCTCGACGAACCTGTTCGAAGGACGCGTGGTCGAGGACGAGCCCGATCACATCTTCGTCGAGAGCGACGACCTCGAAGCGCGCATGTACGTGAGCCACGGCGTGACCGGCCCGCTCGGGATGCCGGTCGGCATCTCGGTGCGTCCGGAGCGCGTGCACGTGTCGCGCGACAAGCCCGGCTCGCATCACAACTGGGCGCGCGGCGTCGTGACCGACATCGCGTACATGGGCAGCTACTCGCTGTATCACGTGCGTCTGCCGAGCGGCAAGACCGTCGTGTCGAACCTGTCGAGCTCGCACCTGATGCACGACGGCGCGCCGTCGTGGAACGACGACGTGTTCGTGTCGTGGTCGCCGGCGAGCGGCGTCGTGCTGACGGCGTAACGGTGCGAGGACGACATGATCAGAACCTCCGCTTCCACACCGTCCGCGCCGGTTTCGACCGGCGCCACCGCCGCGGCACCGGCTTCGCGACGCCGCAGCCGCTTCACCGCCCTCCAGCGCCTGCTGCCGTCGGGCCGCAGCGTCGCGATCGGCGTGCCGTTCCTGTGGCTCACGATCTTCTTCGCGCTGCCGTTCGTGCTGGTGTTCAAGATCAGCTTCGCCGACCAGGTGATGGGGATCCCGCCGTACACGTCGCTCGTCGAGTTCAAGGACGGCGTCGTGCACTTCGCGCTGCAGCTGTCGCACTACGCGTTCCTGCTGCAGGACGACCTGTACATCGCGACCTACCTCAGCTCGCTGAAGATGGCCGCCGTGTCGACGCTGCTGTGCCTGCTGATCGGCTATCCGATGGCGTACTACATCGCGCGCTCGGAACCGGGCCGGCGCAACGTGCTGATGATGGCCGTGATGCTGCCGTTCTGGACGTCGTTCCTGATCCGCGTATACGCATGGATCGGAATCCTGAAGGACGACGGCCTGCTGAACCACGCGCTGATCGCGCTCGGCATCATCCACACACCGCTGCGCCTCTATCACAGCGACGCGGGCGTCTACATCGGGATGGTCTATTCGTACCTGCCGTTCATGGTGATGCCGCTCTACGCGCACCTCGTGAAGATGGACCTCACGCTGCTCGAAGCCGCGTACGACCTCGGCGCGAAGCCGTGGGTCGCGTTCACGCGCATCACGCTGCCGCTGTCGAAGAACGGGATCATCGCCGGCAGCCTGCTGGTGTTCATCCCGGCGGTCGGCGAGTACGTGATTCCGGAACTGCTCGGCGGCGCCGACACGCTGATGATCGGCCGCGTGATGTGGGACGAGTTCTTCAACAACATGGACTGGCCGATGGCGTCCGCGGTGACGGTCGCGATGGTGCTGCTGTTGCTGGTGCCGATGGCGCTGTTCCAGTACTACCAGGTCAAGGAACTGGAGGAAGCGAAATGATCAAGCCGAGCAAACCGCTGTCGACGGGCGTCCTCGCCTTCGGCTTCCTGTTCCTGTACATCCCGATCATCAGCCTCGTCGTGTACTCGTTCAACGAGTCGAAGCTGGTCACGGTGTGGTCCGGCTTCTCGCTGAAGTGGTACGCGGCGCTGCTCGACGACGACGAGCTGCTGACCGCCGCATGGCTGTCGCTGAAGATCGGCCTGCTGACGGCCACTGCGTCGGTCGTGATCGGCACGTGGGCCGGCTTCGTGCTCGCGCGCTTCGGCCGCTTCAAGGGCTTCACGCTGTACACCGGGATGATCAACGCGCCGCTCGTGATTCCGGAGGTGATCCAGGGCATCTCGCTGCTGCTGCTGTTCGTCGCGCTCGAGCAGATGTTCGGCTGGCCGAAGGGTCGCGGGATGGTGACGATCTGGATCGGTCACGTGATGCTCTGCGTGTCGTACGTCGCGATCATCGTGCAGTCGCGCGTGAAGGAGATGAACAAGTCTCTCGAGGAGGCCGCGCTCGATCTCGGCGCGACGCCGCTGAAGGTGTTCTTCGTGGTGACGCTGCCGCTGATCTCGCAGGCGCTGCTGTCCGGGTGGCTGCTGTCGTTCACGCTGTCGATCGACGACCTCGTGCTGTCGGCGTTCCTGTCCGGGCCCGGCTCGACGACGCTGCCGCTCGTGGTGTTCTCGCGCGTGCGGCTCGGCCTGAACCCGGAAATGAACGCACTGGCGACGCTGTTCATCACCGCGGTGACGATCGGCGTGATCGTCGTGAACCAGATGATGATCGCGCGCGAACGGCGCCGCGTGGCCGACATGAAGGCAGCCTTCGCCGCCGCGTGACGCGCCGCTTCCCCATCGACCGATAACGAGACCGGCGCGCCGCGCGATGCGGCGCGCCCGTCGAAACGCACTTTGACAACCGCACGACCAGGAGAATCCGCAATGAAGAAGAAACTGATCTGCCTGCTGGTGGCCGGCGCGTTGCCGGGCATCGCGCCGGCCAGCTCGACATCCGCCGAAATCAGGGCGCTGCAGGCGCAGGTCGCCGCGCTGCAGAAGCAGATGAAGGCGATGCAGGCGCAACTCGCCGCGAAGCCGGGCGGCACCGCGGTCGCGCAAGCAGGCACGACGGCCGCGGCCAGGCCGGTCATCGTGGCCGCCGATCCGTCGTCGCCGGACTACGGCAAGTCGCAGGCCGCGCTGACCAACGACGAGGTCAGCGAAATGAAGCAGCAGATCGCGAACCAGCAGCTGAAGGTCGACTCGCTGACCGACGCAGCGAACACCGGGCCGCTCGCGGGCCTGTCGGTCACCGGCTACATCGACCCGACCTACATCTACAACCGCGCGGCCGGCACGTCGTCGTTCCTGTTCGCGAACCACGAGAACGCGTACAACTACTTCAACAGCACGTTCGGCGACCTGTACCTCGACATCAAGAAGACCTTCGGCGTCGGCCCGATGGCGCCGTCGGCCGAGATCACGCTGATGCCGAACCGCGGCAACGGCATCACGCTGCTGCAGAACTCGCGCGGCTCGATCACCGACAACCTGCTGAACACCGCGGTCGTCAACGTGCCGATCACCGCCGAGACGACGCTGGTTGCCGGCCTGATCCCGAGTTTCGGCGGCTACGAGGTGCAGCAGTCGAACCAGATGCTCACGCTCACGCACAACCTGCTGTACGACTTCTCCGATCCTGGCAGCTACGTCGGCGCGGGCGCGAACTACACGAAGGGCGCCTGGGCGTGGAAGTTCTTCGTCGGCAACGAGCAGTACCGCACCTACGGCTCGGTCACGCAGACGGGCACCAACGCGCTCGGCGATCCGATCACGACCAGCAACAAGGTGCCGACCTTCACCGCACGTGCGGACTACACGTGGTCCAGCGCGCTCGATCTCGGCGGCTCGATCAACATCGGCCGCCAGACGCTCGCGAGCGCGATCGATTCGAACGGCGTCGTGCACTACGGCCCGGGCGGCGCCGCGCCGAGCGGATACGGCACGTTCTTCTTCGGCGAAGTCGACGCCACCTACACGCTGGCCGACATCCAGTACAACGCCGAGCTCGACTACGGCCAGCAGCAGCATGCGGCGTACAACGGCGGGCTCGCGCAGTGGTACGGGCTGTCGCTGCTCGCGCACCGCAAGTTCAACGCGCCGGTGGTCGGCCGCATGGGCGTGACGCTGCGCTACGATGCGCTCGTGAACAGCAAGAACGGCGGCGGCGGCGGCGGCATCGCGCTGAACGGCAACGGGATGGATCCGTTCAACGGCTTCGGCGTCGACGCGGACTGCCTCGCGACGTCGAAGGCGAACGGCGGCCTCGGCTTCGACTGCAAGGGTGCGGTCCGTCAGGACGTCGCGCTCGACCTGCTGTTCTATCCGACCCAGCAGATCACCGTGAAGGTCGAATACCGGCACGACTGGGCGAACAACAAGGTGTTCCTGCGCAACGACGGGTCGTACGGCAAGTCCAACGACCTGCTCGCGACGCAGTTCATCTATTCGTTCTGATGCAGGCCGCGCGGGACGCCGTGCCGCATGCACGACGTCCCGCTTCGTTTCACCGGGCCGGACCGCGGTGCCTCGCGCACCGCGCCGGCCGCAACCGACGGGAGCCGGTTCGATGACGCAGTCTTTCACCCGCCGCGCCGATGCGCTCGCGCGCGACTCGTACTACGAAGCAACCGCCACGCGACCGCTGGCGGACGATCCTGTGCTGGAAGACACGATCGACGTCGACGTGTGCGTGATCGGCGCGGGCTTCGCGGGCTTGTCGACGGCGCTCGATTGCCGGGCGCGCGGGTTGTCGGTCGCCGTGATCGACGCGCACCGGCCCGGCTGGGGCGCGTCGGGCCGCAACGGCGGCCAGGCGATCACGGGCTTCGCGAAGGACGAGGTGATCGAGAAACAGCTCGGCGCGGCCGGCGCGCGCGCCGCGTGGTCGCTGTCGCTCGACGGCGTCGCACTGATCGCCGAGCGGATCGCACGCTACGGGATCGACTGCGACTTCGCGCGCGGCTACCTGACGGTCGCGACGAAGCGGCGCCGCGTCGACGACCTGCGCGCGTGGATGCAGGCCGCAGGCTCGCGCTGGGGCCATCCGTCGCTGTCGTGGCTCGATACCGGCGAAATCCGTGCGCGCGTCGCGTCGTCCCGCTATGTCGCGGGCGTCTACGATCCGCTGTCCGGTCATCTGCATCCGCTCAAGTACTGCCTGGGTCTCGCCGAGGCCGCGCGCCGCGAAGGCGTCGCGCTCCATGCGCAGACGCGCGCGCTCGACGTCGTGCGCGGCGCCCGGCCGGTCGTGCGCACGCCGTCGGGCGAAGTGCGCTGCCGCTTCGTCGTGTCGTGCTGCAACGCGGGCCCCGGTGGCATCCTGCCGGCCGCGACCGCCGCGCGCATCGCACCGATCGCGTCGTACATCATCGCGACCGAGCCGCTCGGCCGCGCACGCGCCGATGCGCTGATCGCACGGCGCGAGGCCGTGTGCGACAACAACTTCTTCCTCGATTACTTCCGGCTGTCGGCCGACGACCGGATGCTGTTCGGCGGCCGTGCGAACTCCGCGGGCGCATCGCCCGACACGCTCGCCGAAACGATCCGGCAGCGCATGGTCGGCGTGTTCCCGCAACTCGCCGACGTGCGCGTCGAACACGCGTGGGGCGGTTTCGTCGACGTCACGCGCAACCGCGCACCGGACTTCGGCGCGCTCGATCCGAACTTCTTCTACGTGCAGGGCTTCAGCGGGCACGGCGTCGCGCTCACCGGCATCGCCGGTCGCGCGATCGCCGGCGCGATCGCGGGCGACTCAAGCGCGTTCGACCTGTTCGCGCAGCTGCGCCACCGGCGCTTTCCGGGCGGCGACGCGTGGCGGCAGCCCGCGCTGGAGCTCGGGATGCTGTACCACCGCGTGCGCGAGCTGTTCTGAGCCTTCCTTATCCGTTCATCCGATCATGCAGACCTTTGCCAACCAGCCGCACGTCGCGTCGTACTACGCGGCGACCGTCAACGATACGACCCGCCATGCGCCGCTCGCCGGCGCGACCGATGCCGACGTGTGCGTGATCGGCGCGGGCCTCACCGGTTTGTCCGCCGCGCTCAACCTCGCCGAGCGCGGCCATTCGGTGACCGTGCTCGAGGCGTCGCGGGTCGGATGGGCGGCGAGCGGTCGCAACGGCGGACAGTTGATCGGCGGCTTCGCGTGCGACATCGACACGTTCGCGCAATTCATGCCGGAAGCCGACGTGAAGCGGATCTGGGACATGGGGCTCGAAACGCTGTCGCTCGTGAAGTCGCGCATCGCGCGGCACGGCATCGACTGCGCGCTCGTGCCCGGCTACCTGACCGCCGCGAACACCGAGCGCGACACGGATGCGCTGAAGCGCTGGCGCGACGCGGCCGCGAAGCGCTTCGGCTACGACCGGTTCCATTTCGTCGAAGCGGACGAACTCGGCGACTACGTGCAGTCGGCGCGCTATCGCGGCGGCCTGTACGATCCCGACAGCGGCCACCTGCATCCGCTGAACTACACGCTCGGACTCGCGCGCGCGGCGACCGACGCCGGCGTGCGGATTCATGAGGACAGCTGCGTGACGCGCGTGCGCGACGTCGCCGGCGGCCACGTCGTCGAGACCGAGCAGGGGCACGTGCGCGCCCGCTTCGTCGTGCTCGCCTGCAACACCTATGTCGGCACGCTCGCACCCGCGTTGTCGAAGAAGATCATGCCGGTCGGCACGTACGTGATCGCGACCGAGCCGCTCGGCGAAGCGCGCGCCGCCGCGCTGATGCCGGCGCGCGCGGCCGTGTGCGACAGCCGCTTCGTGCTCGACTATTTCCGGCCGGCGCCCGACACGCGGCTCGTATGGGGCGGCAAGGTCAGCTATTCGACGCGGCCGCCGCGCGATCTGGCGGCGGCGATGCGCGCGGACATGCTGAAGACGTTCCCGCAGCTCGCCGACGTGAAGGTCGATTACGCGTGGGGCGGCTTCGTCGACATCACGATGAATCGCGCGCCGCACTTCGGGCGCGTCGCGCCGACGATGTACTTCGCGCAGGGTTTCTCGGGGCACGGCGTGAACACGACCGCGCTCGCGGGCAAGCTGATCGCCGAAGCGATCGACGGCCAGGCGAGCCGCTTCGACCTGTTCGGCAGGATCCGGCATCGCGATTTCCCGGGCGGGGCGGCGCTGCGCACGCCGGCGCTCGTGCTCGCGATGAGCTGGTACCGGCTGCTCGATGCGTTCGGCGTGCATTGAGCGTGATGCGGCGTCCGTGCGGTGCGATGACGGTCGCAGCGCATGCACGCCGTGCGCGGTGCACCGTGCACCGACGCAAAATGAAAACGGCCGCGCAACAAGCGCGGCCGTTCGACCGGAACGCAGGCCATCGGCGTGTTCGCGGCGCGGCAGGCGAATGCAGCACCCGCGGCACCGCGCGCGATGCGCCGCTCAGTCCGTCCCGTACTTCGGCGAATGCGGCCCGTACAGAATCCCGCTCGGCGGCCCGGCCGACAGCAGCCGGCTGCTCGTGTACGCGGCCACGCTGTGGCTCTGATCCATCAACGTGTTCGCGATCTGCTTGACCGCGGCCACGACGAGCATGCCGATCAGGCCGCCGCCGCCGTTGTTGCCGCCTTCGTCGCTGCTCGCGCTCGCGCGCCCCTGCCACAGCACGTCGCCGGTACGCAGGTCGACGAGCTTGGCCGATGCCGACACGACCGTTGCGCTCGCGAGAACCCGATAGACGGTGCCGTACTGCGACACCTTCGAATACAGCGCGGCATCCGCCCCGAAAATCTCGCGCAGCTTCGCGGGCGACGTCTGCTGGATCTCGGCCGCGTTGGTCAGGCCGTTCTGCTTGAAGGTCTCGTCCATCACGGCGACCGGCACCACGTAGTAGCCGGATTCGGCGAGCGGCAGCGTCATCTGCGACAGCATCCCGTAGGTCGCCGTCACGTCGGACGTGTCGTTGATGGGCGGCAGCACGAGGATCGAGCGCGGCTGGCTCTTCTTGAACGCCGTGTAGTCCGGGCGTTTCACCGGCTGCGCGCACGCGCTCAGCAGCGCGACGATCGACAGCACGGACATCAGCTTGAATGAGAGTGTCTTGAACATGGCGGGCGCGTTACTGTTTGGCGGTGGTCGGTGCAGGATCCTTCTGGCCGGCGATCGCCTGGGCCGTCTTCTGGTCCGCGGTCTTCGGCGCACCGGTCTTTTTCTTCAGCAGGAAATCCATGTACGTCGACGATTCCGGGAACAGCTGCTTTTCGGCCTGCAGTTCCTGTTCGGCCTGCTGCTCGTTGCCGACGCTCGCGTACAGCATGCCCAGATGCGCGTGGAAGCCCGGCGGCGGCGTATGGCCCTTCGCGCGGATCTCCTGCAGCGCCTTTTCGAGCGCGTCGATCTGCTGCTGCGGCGAGCTCTGCCCCTTGAAGTATTCGTACACCTGCGGCTGATAGCCGGTCCACTGATACAGCGGCGGCGTGGAGCTCGCGCAGCCGGCGAGCAGCAAGGCGGCGGCCGTCGTCGGCAGCCAGTTACCCCGTTTCATGGTCTGTTCTCTTTTGATTGGTGTCGTGGTGAATCGGTCCAGCGCGGCGCCGGCTCGCGGCGCGCGCTGCGGCGCATGCTGCGACGCTTACTGCGGCGCCTTCAGCCCACCGGCGTCGACCTGGTCGACGAGGTGGTTCACGGCTTCCTGGATCGCGAGGTCCAGCACCTTGCCGTTGAGCGTCGAGTCGTAGCCGGCCGTGCCGCCGAAGCCGATCACCTCGCGGTTCGACAGGCTGAATTCGCCCGCGCCCTGGCTCGACGCGACGACTTCCGACGTCGTCGTGTCGACGATGTTCAGGTTGACCTTCGCGTACGCGACCTGCGTCTTGCCGCGGCCGAGAATGCCGAACAGCTGGTGATCGCCGACGTCCTTGCGGCCGAATTCGGTCACGTCGCCGGTCACGACGTAGTTCGCGCCCTTCACGGCCTGCGCCTTCTTCATGAAGCCGGCTTCCTGCTTGATCTCCTCGAGGTTCTCGCGATCGAGCACGTTGAAGCGGCGGCTCTGCTGCAGGCGCGTGACGAGGATCGTCTTCGCCTGTCCGCCGAGGCGGTCGATGCCGTCGGAGAAGATGCCGCGCATGTAGCTCGAACGGTTGTCGAACTTGCCCACCGCGATCGCGACGGGCTTGCCCGCGTACGGCTTCTGCGCGCTGCTGACGGCCGGCACGTCGAGCGTGCGCGACGATTCGGTCGCGCAGCCGGACAGCGCCGCGGCGAGCGCCGCCGCCACGAGCACGGTGCGTCGAGTCTGAATGTTCACTGCTGGTCTCCTTGCGTGAAAAGATGGCCCGGAACGGGCACGCCGGCGCACAGACTCACTGACGAGCCGGCGGTTGTTGCGTGATCGAAACGGCTGGCGCGCGCGACTTCATCGCCCGGACGGCGATGGAGATGGCGGCATGCGAAGGGAAGGTGCGCGCAACGGACGTATTGCGGCAGGATGCGAATGCGCGGCGCATCGCTGGACAATGCCGGGTGCGCCGGCTACCCCGTGGTTGTGCTTGCTGCGCTGTTGATCGCGCATGATCGGCCCCGTATGTGATTTTGGCCGATCATACCAAGCCTCGTTATCGACGCGGGATTTCCTGAGCAGAATTGACGTTCTTTCGGAATCGCCGCGCATCCCGTGCTATGTCGCGCACCGGCGCGGCATCTGCGGGATGCCGCGCCGGCCCGTGAGCCGGCGTGCCGGTTCGCGTCAGTCGGCGACCTTCTGCCGCATCGTCACGAACTCCTCGGCCGCGGTCGGATGGATGCCGATCGTGTCGTCGAACTGCGCCTTCGTCGCACCGGCGCGGATCGCGATCGCGACGCCCTGGATGATCTCGCCCGCGTCGCGCCCGACCATGTGCGCGCCGATCACGCGCTGGCTGTCGCGCGCGACCACGAGCTTCATCAGCGTGCGTTCGTCGCGGCCCGACAGCGTGTGACGCAGCGCCTTGAACGACGTGCGGTAGATGTCGACGGCATCGTGCAGGCGACGCGCGTCGGCCTCGCTGAGCCCGACCGTCGCGACTTCCGGCTGGCTGAACACGGCCGACGGCACGTAGGCGTGGTCGGTCGCGACGCGCGCCCCGCCGAACAGCGTCCGCGCGAGCAGCGCGCCGTCGCGCGTCGCGACGGGCGTGAGCTGCGGCCGCGAGGTCACGTCGCCGATCGCATGAATCGACGGCACCGACGTCGCCGAATACGCATCGACCGCGATCGCGCCGCGCGCGTCGAGCAGCACGCCCGCGCGTTCGAGCCCGATCCCGTCGACGTTCGGCACGCGGCCCGTCGCATAGAGCACGGTGTCGTACGGGCCGTGCGTTGCGTCGCCGACGCGCACGGTCAGCGTGCCGTCATCCGCGCGCGCGATCGATTCGACCACCGCGTGCGCGTGGATCGCGACACCCTGCTTCGTCATCTCGTCGGTCAGGAACTGCCGCACGTCGTCGTCGAAGCCGCGCAGGATCCGGTCGCCGCGATAGAACAGGTCGACGTGGCTGCCGAAGCCGTTGAAGATGCCCGCGAACTCGACCGCGATATAGCCGCCGCCGACCACCGCGATGCGCGCGGGCAGCTGCGGCAGCGACAGCGCCTCGCGCGACGTGATCGCGTGCTCGATGCCGGGCCGCGGCGGCAGCACCGGACGCGAGCCGGTCGCGATCGCGATGTGGCGCGCACGGAACCTGCGGTCGCCGAGCGCGACCGTGTGCGCGTCGACGAGCGTCGCGCGCCCGGCGTGCATGTCGACGCCGGATTGCCGCAGCAGGTTGATGTAGATGTCGCTGAGCCGGTTGATCTCGCGATCCTTCGCGGCGATCAGCGCGGGCCAGTCGAGCGAGCCGGCGCCGAAGGTCCAGCCGAAGCCTTTCGCGTCCTCGATCTCGTGCGGGTAGTGCGATGCATGGACGAGCAGTTTCTTCGGGATGCAGCCGCGCAGCACGCAGGTGCCGCCGATCTGCTCCTCCTCCGCTATGCCGATGCGCGCGCCGTATGACGCCGACATCCGGGCGAGCCTCACGCCGCCGGAGCCGGCCCCGATGACGAACAGGTCGTAGTCGAAATCCATCGCAAGCCCTCATCGCAGTTCGGATGACGGCACGATAGCAAGATTCGGGAATTCGTGCGGAAGGTGGCGCGACGTCGCGCGTGTACGATAAAAAACGGCGAGAGACGTCGCCTCTCGCCGGTCAAACCAGCTGCCGGGTGTGCCATGCGTCACCGATCGACCGCATGCCCGGCCTGCCGGCCGCGCGGCACCGGTCCGCCCGGGCGCGCGAACGGCGCACCCGCGGCGCGACCAGCCGCCATGCTCAGGCCTGCGACGTGTCGCTGCCGTCCGTCGCCTGCGTGTCGTCCGCCTGCTGCGGCTGCTCTTCCTTCTTCTCGAGCATGCCTTCGATCGCCTCGGCGCCCTTGAAGCCGGCAACCGCTGCCGCGGCCTTGGTCAGCAGGCCCGCATCCGGATCGACCTTCTCCGCTGCTTCGACTGCGGCCACTGCGCCGGCGATTTCACCCACGGTATTCAGGATACCCATCGTCATCCCCTTTCAAGAAAATCGTGAGCGCATCGTCCCACGAAAAAAACCGGCGGACGGTGTTTGTCACCACCGGATACACAAGTTACGCACCAGGCCGGCCGCACGCGAAACGCGCGCCGGAACGTCGCCCGCGCGTGCGCATGCGGCACACGGCGAACCATGCACGCAGCGTAGCGGAAACGCTTCGCGCGCACTGTCAAAGTATGTTCTGGAATGCCGACGGAACGCTTACGGCGCGGCCTGCACCGATGAAGCGATCGCTGAATGGTCGGGCGCGCGCGTGAACGGCGCGTGACGAAAAAAAGAGGCTCCCGCAGGAGCCTCTTCGATACGCGGCGGCCAGGAGCCGGCGCGAGCGTTCCGACGTTCGTCAGAAGATATTGCGCAGGCCGATCGCGATGCCGGTCTGGTTGCTGCGGCCCGGCAGCTCGACGTTCGCCGCGCCGTTCGTCTTGTTGAAGTCGACGGTGCCGTAGATTTCCGTGCGCTTGCTCAGTGCGTATTCGGCGATGCCGACGATCGCATAGCGGTTGCCGCTCGCGAGCGTGCCGTTCGTGGTCATCGCGTTGCGCATGTGGTCGTAGTAGAACGCGCCCGTCAGCGTCAGCGGCGTGCTGACCTGCCAGCTCACGCCCGCGAACGGACCGTCGTCGATCCGGCCCGTGCCCTTCGCGACCGGAATCGACTGCTGCGCGAGCAGGCTGTCGACGAAACCGGTGTCGTCCTTCGAGCGCAGGTAGCCGGCATAGACCTTCGCCTTGCTGAACGCGTACACGACGTTCGCGTGGTAGATCGTCTGCTTGCGGGCGGAGTTGTCGCTGTTCTGCTGCGCGCCGGCCGCGATGCTGAGCGGACCCATCACGTACGACAGCGACACGCCCCAGGCATTGCCCTTGCCGAGCGAGCCCGGGATCTGGCCCGAGAAGCCGCCCGCGCCGGTCGATTCGTAGTTCGTGCCCGTCGAGTACATCGCCTTCGCGGTCAGGCCCGCGAACTTGCCCGTGTACTTGATCTGGTTGTCCGCATACAGCCCGCCACCGAGCGCGACCGGCAGCCACGCGTTTTCGAGGTAGTTGCCGACCGTCAGCGGATCGTAGGTGTCGGACAGCAGGTCGAACAGCGGCGTCTTCTGGCGGCCGAGGGTCACCGTGCCGTACGGGCTCTGCAGGCCGACGTACGCTGCACGGTTGAACAGGCGGCCGCTGTCGGCGAACGCGCCGTTCTGCAGGTTCACGCCGCTTTCGAGGTTGAACACGGCCTTCAGGCCGCCGCCGAGGTCTTCCGTGCCGTAGATGCCGAAGCGGCTGTTGGTGATCGCGCCGTTGGTCATCGACAGCAGGCCGTCGTTCTTCGCGTTGGCGTTGGTCAGGTAACGGATGCTGGCGTCGGCGACGCCCCAGAGCGTGACCGAGCTTTGTGCGACTGCGTACTGGCTGGCGAAGGCCAGCGCCGCGCCCCCTGCGATGGCTGCGAGTCGGGTGGTCTGCTTCATGAGCTTTCCTTTTTGTAGGTGTCTCCATTCATGGCCGGCCGCGTGCGCAGCCGGGTGGCGATCGCGCCCGCTCATGGCGCGCGCGATGTGGGCTGAATCATAAGACGAGTGCGCAGCCTGAAAGAAATTGAAATGCCCGGTAACGCGCGTTTGTCGTCCGGGCACAACGTTTTCCCCGCGCCGGGCTTGGGCGGTGGCGGGAACGGCGGGAGGTCGAGCGACCGCGGGAGGCAGGACGGTGTTGTAAGGAACGAGGCCGGGTGCGGGCGCCGGTCACCGATCGCTGATATCGGATACGGCACCGGCAGCGGGATTGGGGCCGGGCGTCGGGCGGGACGGTGAAACCATGAAGCGGCGATTCGGTCGCGCGCTTCGGATTCGGGCGCAGTAGCGGGTCGATGAAGCGATGACGCGGCGATCCGGCCGTGCGATATGACGGCAGGCCGCACGGGGCTGCGGACCGGCTCCCGTCAAGCCGGCCGCGGCGCGCCGCCGTCGGGAGTGTCACCGGTGCCGGCGTCGCCATCGTTGCCGCTCGCGCCGCCGCCATCCCCGGCGCGTCGCCGCGCCCGCCGCACGATCTCCACGAACGCGCCGACGAGCAGCAGCACCGCGCCCCACAGCGCGACATCGGGCACGAGCCGCGTCACGAAGCCGCCGAGCACCGCGCCGGCCAGAAAGCAGAAGCTGATCGTCGCGAGCAGCGCCGCGTCGTGCAGCGCCCCCGCGTCATAGCGCGGAATGAGGCCGACGAACAGCTTCTGCGCGGCGCGCCGCAGGTTGCCGGTCGTCATCACCGACGTGTACGACAGTTCCTCGAGATGGGTGAACGACAGCGTCTGCAGCGTCGCGACGAACGAGATGCCGGGAATCAGCCATGCGCTCGACGCGCCGACGAGCCCGCTCGCGGCGACGCCGAGAAACGCGATCTCGACGATCAGGCTCGCGAACGCCGTGTGACGCATCCAGCCGCGCTGCGCGGCGACGCCCAGCAGGTGCGCGACGAATACCGCGACCACGAAGCCGCCGAGCGGCGGCACGTGATGCAGCGCAGCCGCCCATTCGCCGGCAGAAACGCTGATGCCGAGCAGCGCGACGTTGCCGGTCATCGTGTTCGCGAACACGTGGCCGTGGCCGACGTACGTGTACGCGTCGAGATAGCCGCCCGACAGCGTGAGCAGCGCGGCGACAGTGAGGTTGCGGCTGGCGCCGTCGAGATCCATCGATCCTCCCGTGTGGCGCGCCGCCCGGCCGCACGCGGCGGGCGACGCGAAACTGTGTGTTGCGGCGAGCGCCGCACACCGCGACTTGCACGCGACCGTGGCTTCCGCTTGCGAGCCGCGCCAATATAATGATTGGCGCCGCAAGCGCAGGTGCGTGCGCAACGTGCCGGCCCGCACCGCCGTGGCGAGTGGCCGGGCCGAAAGACCGGCCGAGTATAACGGCCACTGCGTCAGCGGCTACGCGAACCGCCGGCGACGGCCGAACCGTCGTTCACGCCATAGCGGAAACACGAGGTGGCCGGAGCGTTGCGCGGCGGCTGCACGCACGGCCTGCGGCGCTCGCGCGCGACTTTTCGATACGCACGCCCTCTCGACCCGCGACCGAATGCCATGACACCCGCGAAGTTCTTCGTGCGCTACACCGTGATCCCGTTCGTCGCGATCGTGCTGGTGGCCGTCTGGGCGTTCCATCGCGAATCGGGCGAAATCGACGCGCGCCAGTATGCGGCGCTGGTGGCGGCCTATCCGTCGTTCACGCCGAAGCTGAAGCACGAGGTGGCCGACGCATTGCACGGCAGCGGCCGGCTCGGCAAGGCCGATTACGACGCGATCATGCGCGACGCGCTCGAGGCCGGTTACGTGGTGGACTGGCCGGCCGCGACCGACGACGTCGGCGGCGAGCGCGGCCGGCTGCTCGGCCTCGTGAACGGCGACCGGCCGGCGTCGCCATAGCGGTCGCCCCGTTCGATCGACGCCGGTGCCGCATCGATCGCCGTCGCTCCACGACCGATTCGTCATCGCTGGCACGCCGGCCGCCGCTACGCACTGACCGATTCGGCGCCAGTGCCGCACCGACCGCCGCCGCTCACCGACCGATTCGACGCCGGTGCCGCGCCAACGACCGGCCGCCGCTCACTGCCCGATGCCGGTGAGCCCGATCAGCGCGCCGCCCGCGAGCAGCCACAGCGGGTGGATGCGCGTGCGCCACGCGAGCACCGCACACGCGGCGGTGATGCCCCACTGGATCGCGGTGCGGTTCGACGCTTCCGAGATCAGCACCGCGCTGGCCGCGACGAGCCCGGCCGTGATCGGCATCAACCCCTGCTGCACGTAGCGGCGCCACGGCCGGTCGCGAAAGCGCTCCCACGCGTGCAGCGCGAGCACGGTCACGACCGACGACGGCCCGAACTTCGCGATCGATGCGACGAGCAGCCCGGACCAGCCGGCCACATGCCAGCCGACCAGCGACACGATCATCATGTTCGGCCCAGGTGCGGCCTGCGCGAGCGCGAACAGCGCGGTGAATTCGTGCGCGCTCATCCAGTGATGCACGTCGACGACCTGCCGCTGCATCTCCGGCAGGATCGTGTTGCCGCCGCCGAACGCGAGCAACGACAGCTGGCTGAAGATCGTCGCGATTGCGATCAGCGTGTCGTTCACGAGCGGCCTCCATCGCGCGCGGCGGTGCGCTGCGGTGCCGGCGTGTCGCCGCGCCGCGACGCGAGCCAGATGCTGACGGGCGTCAGCACGAGCATCGTCGTCAACAGCGGAATGCGCAGCACCGCGATCGCGACAAACGCGAGCACCGCGATCGCGGCCGCCGTGCGCGGCGCGCGCAGCAGCGGCTTCGCGACCTTCACGGCCATCGCGACGAGCAGGCCCGCGGCCGCGGCGGCGAGCCCGCCGAACAGGTGCTGCACGCGCGGATCGCCCTGCGTCTTCGCATACAGCACGCCGAGCGCGACGACGACGAGCGTCGGCCCCGCGATCAGCCCGAGAATGCCGGCGAACGCGCCCGCAACGCCGCGAAAGCGCATGCCGACCGCGACCGACAGATTGATCACGTTGCCGCCCGGCAGGAACTGGCACAACCCGAGCAGATCGGTGAATTCGTCGGCGGTGAGCCATTTGCGCTGCTCGACGATCGTGCGCCGCGCGAACGGCAGCGCGCCGCCGAACGACATCAGGCCGAGCGACAGGAAGCCGGTGAACAGCTCGGCGAGGCCGATCCGGCGGGCCGGCGCGGCGGACGGCGGGGAAACGGATTGCATGGGGATCCTCAACAAACGATGCCCCGAGGTTACCGCCGTTCCGGATCCCGGCAAAACGATTTTATCGGCGCGCCCTTGTGATCTAGAATCACAAGCATGGCACGCGACCTCCCGCCCTTCTCCGCGCTTCGGGCCTTTGAAGCAGCGGCACGACACGAAAGCTTCAGCGCCGCGGGCGACGAGCTGCATGTGACCCATGGTGCCATCAGCCGGCAGATCGCCGGGTTCGAGGCGTGGCTCGGCAAGCCGGTGTTCCACCGCTACGGCAAGCGCGTGAAGCTGACCGACGAAGGCCGCCGCTATCTCGACACGGTGCGCGCCGCGTTCGACAGCATCGCGCTCGCGACCGAGCAGTTGCGCCACACCGGTGCCGCGCGCGTGCTGCGCATCAACGCGCTGCCGACCTTTGCGATGAAATGGCTGCTGCCGCGGCTGTCGCGGTTCCAGCGCGACGTGCCGAACGTCGAGCTGAAGCTGTCCACGTCGAACGCGCCGCTCGAAACGCTCGACGGCTTCGACGTCGCGATCCGCCGCGGCCCCGGCCAGTGGCCGAACTGCATGAGCGGCCACTTCCTCGACGAAAGCGTGATTCCGGTGTGCAGCCCCGCGCTGCTCAAGCGCGCGCCGATTGCCCGCGCGGACGATCTCGCGCGCCACGTGCTGCTGCACTCCGATACGCGGCCCGAAGGCTGGCGCGACTGGTTCGCGGCGGCCGGCGTGACGATGAAGGGCCGCAAGCGGCAGTCGTTCGACCACTTCTACCTGGCGCTGCAGGCGGCCGTCGACGGGCTCGGCGTCGCGCTCGGCCCGCTGCCGCTGATCGACGACGAGCTCGCGAGCGGCCGCCTCGTGATGCCGCTCGACGGGCCGCGCATCGCGACGCGCAGCTACTGGTGGATCGCGCCGGGCGCGCGGGCCGACGATCCGCTCGTCGCGCAGTTCTGCGCGTGGCTCGCCGCGCAGTCGAACGTGAACACGTGACGCGCGACGCCGCCGGCACCCGATCGACTCCGTAGCGATGCGCGCCACCGGCCCCCGCGCGTTGCACGAATGAAACCGATCGGCCTGCGACGCGTGCGATTCCACAGCGGAATCGCCGTCACGCGCCCCCTGCGATTTCCCCGTCGCCCCGCCGCTGCACGCCAGCCGGACGAGCGGCCGACTTCCCGTCACCGCGTCGCGTTTCACGGCTGAAACATTTCCGCGTGTACGCCGTCACCCGGTAGCCGTTCGACGACCGCCGAGCCCGTGTCAGCGCGGTCGTCCGCACGCTGGCCCGTTGCTTGCTGATGCAGCGGTGCAGACAACGACATTGCACGGGCGAGCGGCTCGATGCAGGCGACAAACAATCATCAAGCGGGTCGGGGAAATCATGTCGAATCTCATATCGGCCGTCACACGGCTGCTGTCCTGCATCACTGTTCCTGTCACGCATCCGCCGATACCGGCGGCGCGGCTTCGCGCCGCCGCCGTCCGATGCGCGAACACGGCCCACGCCGTCACCCGAAGTCACGACGCGCCGATCCGATAGGCGAACCCCGGGAGTCCCTCGCCGCGCGCATGCGCGCAGCGTCCGTTCGTGCCGTTCATGCGGGCAGTGCCGCCCGCGCCCGTCCGTCCACGTGCCGCCGCGCACGCGCCGGCGACGGCCACGACGAACGCCGTACGCGCCGCCGCGCAGCGGCCAGTGGACCCGGACGCCGTTCCGACTCCGCATAACGACACGAAGGAGGTGCCCGCCCAGCAAGCGACCCGATTCCGACGCACCCAGAAGACCCTCGCGCATCCGGACGATCGAGACGCCGTCCCGAACGGCTCGTCGCACCGGCCGCACATTCCAGCTTTCAAGGGAGAAACGCATCATGAAGCAGTCCGTACTGACTCACGCGGCGCTTGCCGCATCGCTCGCCTGCGCAGCCGTCACGGCATCGGCCGGACAGGCCAGCACGACGTTCGGCGTGTCCGCCACCGTCAACGCAACCTGCCTGATCGACTCGGCCGGCGCGCTGACCTTCCCCGCCTATACGCCGGGCACCGGCGATCAAGCGGCGCAGTCCGCGATCACGGTCCGCTGCACGAACGGCACGAACTTCAACATCGGCCTGAATGCGGGCTCGACGTCCGGCGCCACGGTCGCCACCCGCATCATGACGAGCGGCTCGAACCAGCTCAACTACTCGCTGTATCAGGATTCGAACCGCACGGTCGTATGGGGCAACACGCCGACGACCGATACCGTCAACGGCATGGGCCAGGGCATGGCGATGGCGCAGGCGATCACCAAGACCGTGTACGGCAAGGTGCCCGACCAGCCCAATGCAGTGCCCGGCAGCTATGCGGACACGGTGACGGTCACCGTGACGTTTTAGTGCCGCGCGGAGGGCGCGCCGCAGCGCAGACGCGCGCGCCCTCCCGACCGGCCGACACCGAGCATTCGGCAGCGAATCCCTGGAGGTGGATCTGTGATGAAACCGAACGTGTGCAAACTCGCGACCTGGCTCGCGGCCGTGACGCTCGCCGCCGCATCCGCCGACAGCCAGGCCACCGACTTCACCGTGTCGCCCGTGCGCGTCGAGCTGTCGGCCGCGCAGCGCAGCGTCGCGCTCACGGTGCGCAACGAGTCGCCCGACCAGCCCGTGATCGTCCAGCTGCGCACCGTCGCGTGGTCGCAGAACGCGGGCGACGACGTCTATGCGTCGACCGGCGACCTGATTGCCGCGCCGCCCATCTTCACGATCGCGCCCGGCAGTGCGCAGGTCGTGCGCGTCGGCCTGCGGCATCCGCCCGCCGCGGATCGCGAAACCAGCTACCGGCTCTATCTGCAGGAGATCCCGCCCGCGCCGAAGCCCGGTTTCGCGGGCGTGCAGATCGCGCTGGAAATGAGCCTGCCGATCTTCGTGAAGCCGGCGGCCGACACCGCGCCGCGGCTGCGCTTTAGCGCGGAACCGCGGCCGGGCGGCGCGGGCATGCTCGCGTTGCGCGTGACCAACGACGGCACCGCGCATGCGCAGGTGGCCAACCTCGCGCTGTTCGCGCCGGGCAGCGATCGCCCGGTCGCCACGCACGCGGAATTCGCATATGTCCTGCCGGGCCAGTCGCGCGAACTGATGTTCAAGCCCGGCGCCGGCGCCGCGCCGGCCGTTGCCTCCGGCATGCACCTGATCGGCTACTCCGATGCGGGCGACATCGATTCGACGGTCGCGCCGAGCGCGCGCTGACGCGGCGCTGCTGATCGCGATTCTCATGAGCGCGCAGACCACACTCGCGGAAGAGCGTCTCGTCGCGGCACCGGCCGCCGCGGCCGCGCAGGCGTCGCATGGCGCGGCGGGCGGCCCGGCCGAGCTGCTGTACCAGATCGACATCAACCGCCAGGGGCTCGACGAAACCGCGTTGCTGATCAAGGCGGCCGACGGCGCGTTCTACGTGTCGGCCGACGATCTGAAGCGCTGGCGGCTCAAGCGGCCGGACGTCGCGCCGCTCGCCGGCAACGACACGCCGTACTACCCGCTGAACGCGATCGCGGGGCTCGCGTACACCGTCGACGAGCAGAACCTGACGATGGCGATCAGCGTGCCCGCGCAGGCGTTCGTCGGCGCGACGTTCGACGAAGCCGACCGGCGCCGCGTGCTGGCCGTCGAGCCGGGCATCGGCGGCTTCTTCAACTACGACCTGCTCGCCGAACAGGCCGCGGGCCAGACGCACGGCTCCGGGCTGTTCGAGCTCGGCTTCTTCAACCGCTTCGGCGTCGGCGTCGGCACGTTCCTCGCGGACGAATCGGGCCCGACGCGGCGCCTGACCCGCCTCGAAACCACGTGGACGACCGACCGGCCCGGCCATCTCGCGAGCCTGCGAATCGGCGACGCGATCAGCCGCGCGGGCATGTGGGGCCGCGCGATCCGCTTCGGCGGGATCCAGTACGCAACCAATTTCGCGACGCAGCCGGGCCTCGTCACGATTCCGCTGCAGGGCGTGAGCGGGCAGGCCGTGCTGCCCTCGACGGTCGACGTCTACGTGAACAACGCGCTGACGTCGACGCGCGAGGTCGCCCCCGGCCCGTTCGCGATCAACAACGTGCCGGTGGTGACCGGCCAGGGCGACGTGCGCGTCGTCGTGCGCGACGTGATGGGCCGCGAGCAGGTGATCACGCAGTCGTTCTATGCGAGCGCGAACCTGCTGAAGCAGGGCATGCAGGATTTCTCGTACGAGATCGGCAAGGAACGGCGCGATTTCGGGCTGGCGAGCAACGACTACGGGCACTGGTTCGCCAGCGCGACGCACCGGATCGGCATGACCGACCGGTTCACCGGCGAGATCCACGCGGAAGCCGAAGCGTCGCGGCAGAACCTCGGCGTCGGCGGCGTCGTACTGGCCGGGCCGCTCGGCGTCGTCAATGCGTCGGCGGCGGCGAGCCGCAGCACGGACGGCGCCGGCGCGCTGGCGACGATCGGCGCCGAGAGCCAGGCCGGCCTCGTGGACATCGGCGCGCACGCGCAATGGGCGACGCCGCATTTCGCGCAGATCGGCCTCGAGCCGGGCAGGCTCGCGCCGAAGCTGCTGACGAGCGTCAACGTCGGCCTCGGGATGGGCCGCTTCGGCTCGCTCGGGCTCGCGCACGTATTCCTCGACAATCGCGACGGCTACAAGACCCAGTTGCTGTCGCTCAGCTACAGCGCGCAGCTCGGCCGCTTCGGCTTCGCGAACATCAGCGTCAGCAAGCCGCTGAGCGGCGCGGGCGCGACCATCGTCGGCGCCGCATGGACGATTCCAGTCGACAACCGCACCAGCGCATCGGTCACGATGACGCACCAGCAGGGCGGCACCGAAATGCTCGCGCAGCTGCAGCGCAGCCTGCCGGTCGGCGAAGGCTTCGGCTACTCGCTGCAGGCCGGCAACGACACGCAGGACGCGAGCGCGACGCTGCAGACGCGCACCGGCACCTACAGCGTCGAGGCGGCGGCGTATCGCGGCCGCGCCGGCGTGCGCGCCAACGTCGCGGGCGGCGTCGCGTTCGTCGACGGCACCGCGCGCCTGTCGCGGCAGATCACCGACAGCTTCGCGCTGGTCAAGGTGCCGGGCTTCGCCAACGTCGGCATCCTCGCGGACAACCAGCTCGTCGCGCGCACCGATGCGAGCGGCGTCGCGCTGCTGCCGCGGCTGCGCGCGTACGAAAGCAACCCGATCTCGATCGAGCAGGCCGACCTGCCGTTCGACGCGACCATCGGCACGCTGAAGCTCGACGCGGTGCCGTACTTCCGCAGCGGCATGGCGCTCGTGTTCCCGATCACGCGCTCGCGCGGCGCGATGCTGACGCTCGATCTCGAGAACGGCGCGCCTCTGCCGGCCGGCGCGATCGTCACGATTGCAGGACAGAAGGACGCGTTTCCGGTCGGCCGCGACGGCGTCGTCTACGTCACCGGACTGTCGGAGCAGAACCACCTGCATGCGGCGTGGCGCGACCGGCAGTGCGACGCGACCGTGCGCTTTCCCGCCGGCGACGACCCGCTGCCGGACCTGGGCACCCATCTTTGCAAGGGAGTCACACCATGAGACATCGCAAGCATGCAGGGCGGCCGGCCGGGCTCGCACGCGTTCGCGCGGCAGCCGCGGCGTTCGCCGCGTTGGCGGCCGGTACCGCCGTGCTGGTCGCGCCGCCCGCACGCGCGGCGACCACCTGCACGATGAACGCACCGTCGTCGATGGTCTTCGGCACGTACGACACGATCAACGCGGCCACGTCGGCCGTCACGATCTCGGTCAGCTGCACCGGCAGCGGCAACGCTGCGCCGACGGTCACCGCGAGCGCGGGCGGCGGCACCTTCGCGAACCGCCTGATGACGCGCACCGGCAACACGCAGACGCTCGGCTACAACCTGTACCTCGACACTGCGCACACGTCGATCTGGGGCGACGGCACGAGCGGCACGTCGGCGATTTCGTGGGGCAAGATCACGGGTGCCGGCACGTTCAGCGCGAACGTATACGGGCTGATCCGCGGCGGCCAGAACGCCGTGCCGGGCAGCTATGCGGACCGCAACATCATGATCCTGTTCAATTACTAGGACCAGGCGCGCGGGCGGCGGCCGCGTTGCGCGTGCCGCCATCGATCGCCATCACGGATTCGGACAACGGGGGCAGACATGAATCGAACCCAGACAGCGAGCGCCGCCGCATCGCGGTGTGCCCGGCGCGGACAGACCCGCACGGCAGCCTTCGCGCCGCCGCGTGACGCCGGCCGCGCGCGCCGGCTGCCGGCCGCACTCGTCGCGCTGTCGATCGCGCTCGTCGGCGCGGCGCCGGGATCCGGCGCCGCGAAGCAGGCGATCCGGTCGGTGCAGGTGGGAACGACGGTCCAGGCGTACGCACGGCTCAAGGCGGCCAATCCGGCCCGGCTCGTGATCGCGAACAAGGACACGAGCATCGGCTACCTGGCCGTGCCGAGCGCGAACAATCCGTCGGGTACGACGCTCGCGGTGCAGACCAACGACCGCGCCGGCTACACGGTGCTCGTCCAGGTCGCCGCCGCCAGCCAGGCACAGTTCAGTTCGATCGAGATCGGCGGCTTCGGCAGCAAGGTGGTGCTGCCGGGAACGGGCGGCACGATCAACGTGCCCTACACGGCGCTGAACACGACGTTCACGCTGACCTATCGTTTCGTGTTCGCGCCGAAGGCGAAGGACGGGACCTTCGCATGGCCGCTGATGTTTTCGGTGCAGCCGAACCCGTGACGCTCGCGGCGCCGGCGCCGCCGCGGCTCACACCACCGGGCCCGGTTCCTTTTCCTTGCGCAGGATCGCGTACAGGATGATCGCGCCGAACGTCGCGGTGCCGATCCCGCCGAGCCCGAAGCCGCCGAATTTCAGCGAGAAGTCGCCGGCGCCGAGCACCAGCGTGACGGCCGCGACGATCAGGTTGCGGTTGTCGGAGAAGTCGACCTTGTTGACGACCCAGATCCGCGCGCCCGTCACCGCGATCAGCCCGAACACGACGATCGACACGCCGCCGAGCACCGGGCCCGGAATCGTCTGGATCACCGCGCCGAACTTCGGCGAGAAGCCGAGCCCGATCGCGATCAGCGCGGCGACCGCGAACACCAGCGTCGAATAGATCCGCGTGACGGCCATCACGCCGATGTTCTCCGCATAGGTCGTCACGCCCGTGCCGCCGACGCTGCCCGACACGATCGTCGCGAGCCCGTCGCCGATGAACGCGCGGCCGACGTAGCGGTCGAGGTTGGTGCCCGTCATCGCGCTGACGGCCTTGATGTGGCCGAGGTTCTCCGCGACCAGGATCACCGCGATCGGCGCGAGCATCAGCATCGCGTGCGGATCGAACACCGGCGCGCGGAAGCCCGGCACGCCGAACCACGCGGCATGCGCGACGATCGCGAAATCGATCGGCTTGCCGAGGCCCATCCCGTTGGTCGCGAGCGCGTAGATCGCGTACGCGATCACGAGCCCGACGAGGATCAGCAGACGCTGCACCATCCCGCGCGCGAACACCGCGACGCCGCCGACGCACAGCACCGTGACGAGCGCCATCACCGAGTCGAAGGTCGACGCCGACACGCCCTTGACCGCGATCGGCGCGAGGTTCAGCCCGATCACCGCGACCACCGCGCCGGTGACGACGGGCGGCATCAGCGTCTCGATCCAGCGCGTGCCGATCGCCTGCACCAGCGCGCCGAGCGCGACGTACACGACACCGCACGCGATGATCCCGCCGAGCGCGACCGGGATGTTCGGGTTCGGACCGCTGCCGCCGTAGCCCGTCACCGCGATCACGAGGCCGATGAACGCGAAGCTCGAGCCGAGGTAGCTCGGCACGCGGCCGCCGACCAGCACGAAGAACAGCAGCGTGCCGATGCCCGACATGAAGATGCACAGGTTCGGATCGAAGCCCATCAGCAGCGGCGCGAGCACGGTCGAACCGAACATCGCGACGACGTGCTGCACGCCCATCGCGACCATCTGCGGCCACGCGAGGCGTTCGTCGGGGCCGACCACGCGCGCGGCGCCGGTCGATTGCACCCGCCAGCGCGGGAAGTAGGAATCGGACATGGGGAAAAGGGCTCCTGTCGATCGCCGGCTGCGGACGGTGCGCCGGTCTGGAATCTGGCGCGAGTTTACGGAGCGGAAATGGGGCTGGCAAGCGCGGCGCGTCCGCTCGCCGGGCGCGACGGCGTGGCGCGGCCGGTGGGCGTCGACAGGCGCGCGATCGCACGCGCAGGCCGACGGCTCGGCGCTCGGCGCTCGGCGCTCGGCGCTCGGCGCTCGGCGCTCGGCGTGCGGCGTGCGGCGTGCGGCGCTCGGCGTGCGGCGCTCGGCGCACCGCGCGACGTAAGCGGGCGCTCACATCGCAGCGGGCGCCGCGTACGTCACGGGTTGATGTACTGGAACAGCGACATGTTCTGCAGCTGCGCATACGCCTTCTGCGCACCGCTCAGCGCGTTCTGCACCTGCAGGTACTGGCTGATCGTCGTGACCATGTTCGTGCTGGTCAGGTCCGACAGGTTGCTGGTGGTCTGCAGCGCGGCCGTCTGGTTCACGGTCTGCATCGCCTTGACTTCCTGCTCGCGGCCGCCGACCGACGCCAGCACGGTCGTGACGTTGCGCATCGAGTTGTTGATCTTCGTCGCGGCCGTGCCCATCGCGTTCGACAGCGCGGCGCTCGCCACCGAATTGCCGGTGACGGGCGTCTTCAGCGCCGTGATCATCGAGTCGAGCGTCGAGAACACGTCGACGCCGCTCGCCTGCGGCGCGGGTGTGACGGAGAACGTGTCGGTCGGCGACGGCGTGCCCGACACGGCCACCTTCATCCCGCTGCCGAGTGCGATCGCGGTGCCCGACGTATAGGCCTGCGCGGGCGTGGTGGTCGGCGGCGCCGCCGTGTTGTCGGTGACCGTGTAGGTCGGCGCGGCCGCGGTGCCGCCGAACGTGATCGTGAATTGATGGCCGTTCGTCGCGGCCGACGGATCCGTCACCGTGACGTTGCCGATGGTGGCCGTACCGGCGTTGCCGGCGCCGGCCGCCTGCACCGGCGAGCTGCCGAGCGCCGGCACCGACATGAACACCGCGACGCCCGAGTCGCCCTGCGGCACGCTGCGCGAATCGTCGATCTGCACGGTGCGCGTGCCCGTATCGCCGACGTAGCTGATCCCGCCGGCGGCGTTCTTCGTGAACGGCGCCGCGTCATTCTTGAAGCCGGCGAACAGGTAGTTGCCCGCACCGTCCGTGGAGTTCGCGAGCGACATCAGCTGGTCGCGATAGCCCTCGAGCTGCGTCGCGAGCGCCGCGCGGTCGCTGTCGGCGAGCGAGCCGTCGCCGGCGCGCACGATCACCGACTGGATGCTGCCGAGCACGCTGCTGACGTTCTGCAGCGCCTGGTCCTCGGCCTGCAGCGACGCGAGCGCCGTGCTCTGGTTGGCCGCATATTGCGACAGCGTGGCCGACGTCATCGACAGCTGCACGGCCTGCGCCGCGCCGACCGGATTGTCGGCCGGCGTCGTGAGGCTCACGCCGCTCGAGATCTGCTGGTAGAGCTGCGCGAGCTGCGCCTGCTGATCGTTCATCTGCCCGACGTTCAGCTGGTAGAACTGGGTCGTGGAAATCCGCATGGGTTCGGTCCTCTCGATTCCGGTCAGCTGAACAGACCGAGCACGGTCTGGAACAGCGATGCCGCCGTCTGGATCACTTTCGCGTTCGCCTGGTACAGCTGCTGGTACTGCATCAGGTTCGCGGCTTCCTCGTTCTGGTTCACGCCCGACACCGACTGCTGCGCGGACGTGATCTGGCCGACGAGCGCCGTCTGCGCGGTGCTCGACGACTTGAGCTGGCTCGCGGCGTTGCCGATGTTGTTCACGTAGTTCGCGTAGGCGCCCGTGAGCGTCGTCGTGCCGCCTCCCAGCGTCTTCGCGTTGACGAGCTGCGACAGCGCGAGCGCGTTGCTGCCGTCGCTGGTGCCGCCCGCGTACGGCCCGATCGTGAACGAATCGCCGTCCGACGGCGTACCCGACAGCGTGACGGTCACGCCGTTCAGCGCGCCCGCGGCCGTTCCCGACATCGTCATCGTCGCGCCGGTCGACGGGTCGTACGGCACCGGGTCGGTCGGGCTGCTGATCGTGACGGACGTCGGCGGCGTGCCCGGGATCGTCACCGTGGTGCCGGCCGGGAAGCCCGACAGCGACTTCGTCGCCGCGTCGTAGGTGAGCTTGGTCGACGGCACCTGATAACCGGCGCTCACGCCGCTCAGCGCGATCTTGCCGGTGCCGATGTTGGTGCTCGACGCCGACGTGACGGCCGGCGACGCAGCCGCGATCGCCGAGCCGCTCGTCGTCGCGAGCCCGAAGCCGTCGAGCGCGCCGCGCGTCGGCAGCACGGTGAACTGGTCGCCGCTGTTCATCGCGCCGGACGAGAACGAGAAGTTCAGCCCGCCGATCGACGCCGGCATCGACGTCGACTGACCGACCACCGACCCGCTTGCGCGATCGGTCAGCGTGTAGTTCGTGCCGTCGTACGACAGCGTGTAGTCGCTCGTCGTCGGCTGCGATGCGTTCGCGAACGACACGGTCAGCGCCGCGTTGCCGGTATTGCCCTGATTCGAATAGACGGTCGGCGCCGGCACCGTGAACAGGTCGCCGCCCGGCTTGCCCGACAGGTCGATGCCGAGCGCGTTCTGCGCGTTGACCTGCGCGGCGAAGCTGGTCGCGAGCGCGCCGAGCTGCGCCTGCGCCGGGTCGAGCGTCTGGTTGCGGAACGCGAGCAGGCCGCCGAGCGTGCCGCCCGACAGCGACACATCCGGCAGCGCCTCGTTCGGCCCCTGCGGATTGGCGCCGGCGATCCCCTGCGACACGACGGTCAGCTCGCTCGGATCGGACGACGACGTGACGGCCGCGAGCTGGTAGCTCTTGTCGGCGACGACGAGCGGCTGGCCGCCCGCCATGAACACGCTGTAGCCGCTGTCGTTACGCACGACCTGCACGCCGGCGAGGCCCGACAGGTTCGACACCGCGAGGTCGCGCTGGTCCATCAGCTGGTTCGGCGGCTGCCCCTGGCTGCTCGCGGCCGCGATCTGCTGGTTCAGCTGCGCGATCTGCGTGGTGTACGTGTTGATCTGCGACACCGTGCTGGAGATCTGCGTATTCACGCTCTGGCGCAGCGCGTCGTACTGCTGGCCGGCCGCATTGAGCTGGTTCGCGAGAATCTGCGCGTTGCTGATCGCCGTTTGCCGCACGGACGGGTCCGCTGCGCTGTTCGCGACGTTCTGCAAGCCGGTGAAATAGCCGGTGATCGCGGTCGAGATACCGGCCGTCGGGCTGCCGACGTAGTTGTTCAGCTGCGCGACGAGCGAATACCACGTCGACAGCGCGCCGCCCTGCGACTGCGCGCTGTTCAGCTGGTCGCTCAGGTACTGGCTGTACTGCCGCTGCACGGTGACGGTGTTCACGCCCTGCGGCATGTAGCCGCTCGCCGTGTACTGGCCGCTCACCTCGGCGTAGACGGGACGCTCGACCGAATAGCCGGGCGTCGCGGCGTTGCTGATGTTCTGGCCGGTCGTCGTGAGGCCCCAGAGCGCGGCATTGAGGCCGCTGACGCCGAGGTTCATGAGTGTGTTGGACATGCGCGATCCTGATGAGCCGGCCGCGCTGCGGCCGCCGGGTTGCGTGACTCCCGGTATAACGGCCGCGGATCGAAAAAATTGAGGAAAAAATGCGCGTGCGGCGCGCCTGCGCGCGTCGCCCGCCGGGCGCCCGGGCCGAACCCGCCGGCACCGGTGCGCAAGCGGCCCCGGGCGGGGCCGCGGACGATGCGTCAGGCCCGCGCGAGCGAGCGGCGCTTCATCTCGAGCTGCGTGATCAGGCGCTGCAGCGTGTTCTCCGCGCTGCCCGGCAGCGACATGAAGCGAAAGCCGAGCTGATAGCGCCGCGAGCCGTTCGGCATCTGCGTCGAACGCTGCGACACGAGGCGCAGGTCGAGCGACAGCTTGCCGTGCCCGGTCAGTTCGAGCTCGACGTCGGGCAGCAGCGTGCCGACCTCGAGCGCCTCGACGCGTTCGTCGGCCGTGCGCAGCCCGACGCCGCCGAGCGACAGGTTGTGCACCTCGAACACGAAACCGTCGCCGTCCGGCAGCTTGCCGCGGCACAGGAACGGATCGACGATCGGCGCATCGACGCGGAAGTACTCGCGCCGCTGGATGCACGTCAGCACGTCGGGAAAATCGGCGACGAACGCGGGCAGCCCTTCGTAGCGCGTCTCGCGCGGCGTGCCGGTCGTGAATTCGACGCGCACGCCTTCCGGCGCGGCCGCGAACGTGCAGTGCGACGCGGCGAGGATGCCGGCGTTCTGCTCGGACAGCGCGCCCCAGTCGAACGTGAACGTGCGCGCGCCGACGTCGACCTCGAGCAGGCGCGTGACCAGCTGGCCGCCCGGGTACTGGACGGTCAGGAAGTCGCCGCGGTTCACGAGGTTGCGCAGCTGCACGCCGATCTCCAGCGGATTACGGCGGGCGTAGTCGGGCCCGGAATGACCCGCATCCAGGCTCGGATCGGTCGACGTTTCGATATTCATGGCTAGCCGGTCTTCTTGTCATGGGCGCCCGGGTGACCGGTGCGCAATAAAACCGGGCCAGAACATGGCCCGGTTGCGGTCTCACACACTTAGCGGCAGTGCTCACCGAAAGTTTAGATCGAATTGCGGATATTTTTCGCGCAAACGTTGAAACCGCGCGCGGCGAACGCCGGGCGCGGTCCGTAAGACTGCAGCAAGCCGTGCCGGCCCGCTGCGCGTCAGCCGATCTGCTGCATGATCGAGATCAGCTTCTTCGCGTAATTCGGGTCGGTCGCGTAACCGGCCTTCTGCAGACCATGCGCGAAACCCTCGACGCTGCGGCTCGCGCTCAGCACGCCCGCGTAGCGCGGGTTGTTCTTCAGCAGGTTCGCATAATCGGTCATCGCGTGTTCGTACGAATCATACGCGCGAAACTTCGCGACGACGCGGCGCGGCGTGCCGTTCACGTATTCGGTCGTCAGCGCCGACACCGTGCGGCCCGTCCAGCCCTTGTTCGCCTTGATGCCGAACACGTTGTAGCTCGTCGAACCGTCGCTCGCGCGAATCTCGCGCTTGCCCCAGCCCGATTCGAGCGCGGCCTGGCCGACGATGAAGCGCGCCGGGATTCCGGTCGTCGCGCTCGCTGCCTGCGCGGCGCCGGCGAGCCGGTCGACGAACGCATCGGCATCCTGCACGCCGCTCGCGCCCTTGACCGGCGGCGTCAGCGCGCTGCCGGCCGAGTAGCCGCGCGCGCCGGCGAGCGCGCCGTTGTTCGCGGCGTTCGCGTAGGCCTTCGCCATCGCGTTCATCGCGGCGAGGCTGCCTTCGTTGCCCGACGTGCCGAAGCCGGCCGCGCCGAGCCCGGCCGCGCCGGCATCCGCCGCGGTTTCGTCGCCCGCACCCTGCCCCGCATTGCGCAGCAGCTGCTTCATCAGGGCGTCGGCGACGCCGATCCCGCGCCTGGACATCTGCTGCGCGAGCTGCTGGTCGAGCATCGACGTGTACATCTTCGACGTGTGCGAATCGAGCAGCCCGCCGTCGGGCGATGCGTCGCGCATGCTCTTGAGCATCATCTGCGTGAACATCGCGTCGAACTGGCCGGCCACCGCCTTCGCGCCGGCCTGCGGCGACTGCTTCGCCTGCGCGCGCAGCGCGTCGAAGCCCTGCACGTCGAGCGCGAAGCGCTGCGTGAGGTCGTTTGCGTTCGGAAGGTTCGCCGCCATTTAGATGATCTCCAGATCGGCACGCAGCGCGCCGGCCGCCTTCATCGCCTGCAGGATCGACATCAGGTCCGCCGGCGTCGCGCCGAGCGTGTTCAGCGCCTTCACGACGTCGGCGAGGTTCGCGCCGGCCGTCACCATCTTCAGCGCGCCGTTGTCCTGTTTCAGCTGGATCTGCGACTGCTGCGCGACCACGGTCTGCCCGTTCGAGAACGGCCCCGGCTGCGACACCACCGGCTGCGTGTTGACGACCACCGACAGGTTGCCGTGCGCGACCGCGCAGCTTTGCAGCGTGACCATCTGGTTCATCACGATCGAACCGGTGCGCGCGTTCAGGATCACCTTCGCGGCGGCCTTGTCCGGGCTCACGTCGAGGTTCTGCAGCCGCGCCATGAACGCGACCTGCTGCGCGGAATCGGCCGGCGCGGCGAGCTGGATCGTGCGGCCGTCGAGCGCGGTCGCGGTGCCCGGGCCGAAGCTCGCATTCACCGCCGACACGATCCGCTGCGCGGTGCCGTAGTCCATGTCGTTCAGTTGCAGCTGCAGCACGCCGTTCATCTGCGCGATCGCGTTCGGCACCGAACGCTCGACGATCGCGCCGCCGACGATCCGGCCGGCCGCGAGCTGGTTCACCTGCACGCGGCTGCCGTTCGCGCTCGCGCCCGCGCCGCCGACGGCCATGTTGCCCTGCGCGAGCGCATACACCTGCCCGTCCGCGCCCTTCAGCGGCGTGAGCAGCAGCGTGCCGCCGCGCAGGCTCTTCGCATTGCCGAGCGACGACACGGTCACGTCGAGCGCCTCGCCCGGCCGCGCGAACGGCGGCAGCGTGGCGGTCACCATCACGGCCGCGACGTTCTTCAACTGCATGTTGTTCAGCGACGACGTGCCGCCGTTCGCCGAACCGTTGTTGATCGAGATGCCGAGGTTCGCGAGCATGTTCGCGAGCGTCTGCGTCGTGAACGGCGTCTGCATCGTCTGGTCGCCCGTGCCGTCGAGGCCGACGACGAGGCCATAGCCGATCAGCGGGTTGTCGCGCACGCCCTGGATCTGCGCGAGGTCCTTCAGGCGCTCCGCGTGCGCGGGCGCCGCGCCGAACGCGCCCGCGGCCAGCACCAACGCGGCGGCCAGCGCACCGAGCGCACGCGATGCGCGCAACGACAGACGGTGGAAAAGAGGCTGCTGCATCGTCATCACCACGGTGCGATGTTGAGGAAGAAGCGCTGCAGCCAGCCCATCGTCTCGGCTTCGTTGATGTAGCCCTTCGCCGAGTATTCGATCCGCGCGTCGGCGACCTGCGTCGAGTAGACCGAGTTCGCGCCCGAGATCGTGTTCGGGTTGACGACCCCCGAGAAGCGCACGAATTCGTTGCCCTGGTTGATCAGCATCTGCTTCTCGCCGCTGACGACGAGGTTGCCGTTCGGCAGCACGTTGGTGACGGTCACCGTGATCGTGCCGTTGAACGTGTTCGCGGCGCTCGCACCGCCCGTCGCCGCGAACTTGTTGGTGCCGGCCGCCGACAGGTTCGCCTTCGCGAACAGCCCGCCGAGGAAGCCGGCCGTCGGCACGTTGAAGTCGGTGTTGCCCTGCCGGTTCGTGTTCGCACCCGACGACTTGGTCGCGTTGATGTTCTCCGCGATCACGATCGTCAGGATGTCGCCGATGTTGCGCGGCCGCTGATCCTCGAACAGCGGCCGGCCCGCGTAGCCGGGGTTGTAGATCGAGCCGGGCGCCTGCATCGACATCGGCATCGGCGGCTGCGCCGTCATCGGCTGCTGGATGATCGGGTCGCGCGGAATCTGCGCGCAACCGGCGAGCGCGGCCACCGCGACCGCGCACGCGGCGCGGACGGAGGCTGACGGGAGAAGGCGAACCTGCTTCATGGCGACGGCGGGTGTTCCGGTTAGCTCTTCATCTGCGTGACGGTCTGCAGCATCTGGTCGGACGTCGTCACGGCCTTGCTGTTGATCTCGTACGCGCGCTGCGTCTGAATCATGTTGACGAGCTCCTGCACGACGTTCACGTTCGACGCCTCGACATAGCCCTGGTTGAGCACGCCCGCGCCGTTCAGGCCCGGCTGCGACACGTTCGGCGCGCCCGACGACGTGGTCTCGGCGAACAGGTTCTCGCCCTTCGCCTCGAGGCCGGCCGGGTTGATGAAGGTCGCGATCTGCAGCGAGCCGATCTGCACCGCGTTGCTGGAACCCGGCTGCGTGACCGACACGACGCCGTCCTTGCCGATCGTCAGCGACTGCGCGTTCTGCGGCACCGTGATCGCCGGCAGGATTTGATAACCGCTCGACGTGACGAGCTGGCCCTGCGCGTTGGTCTGGAACGAGCCGTCGCGCGTGTATGCGTTCGTGCCGTCCGGCATCAGCACCTGGAAGAAGCCCGCGCCGTTGATCGCGACATCCTTCGAGTTGCCGGTCTGCGTGAGGCCGCCCTGCGTGTACAGGCGCTCGGTCGCGACCTGCTGCACGCCGGTGCCGAGCTGCAGGCCCGACGGCAGCTCGGTCTGCTGCGTCGAGTTCGCGCCCGGCTGGCGGATGGTCTGGTACAGCAGATCCTCGAACACCGCGCGCGACGCCTTGAAGCCGTTGGTGCTGGTGTTCGCGAGGTTGTTCGAGATCACGTCCATCTGCGCCTGCTGCGCATTCATGCCGGTGGCGGCAATGTAGAGCGATCGGTTCATGTTGAATCTTCTCCTGGTAGCGAGGGCCTGGCCGCTCAGCTGAAGTTGAGCAGCTGGTTCGCCGACTGCTCGTTCTGGTCGGCCGTCTGGATCAGCTTCGACTGCAGCTGGAACGCCCGTGCGTTGTCGATCATCGCGACCATCGCGGTCACCGGATTCACGTTGCTGCCTTCGAGCGAGTTCGGCGTGACGACCACGGTCGGGTCGGCGTCGGCCGGATTGCCGTCGGCGGTGCGGAACAGCCCGTCGTTGCCGCGCGTGAGCGTGGCCGGGTCGGGGTTCACGAGCTTCATCTGGTCGACGATCGCGACCGCCGTCGGCGGGTCGCCCGGCATCAGCGCCGACACCGTGCCGTCCTTGCCGATCGTCACTTCCGCGTTCGGCGGCACCGAGATCGGGCCGCCGTTGCCGATCACCGGCAGGTTGCTCGCGTTGACGAGCTGGCCGTTCTCGTCGACGTGCAGGTTGCCGGCACGCGTGTACGCCTCGCTGCCGTCGGCCGTCTGCACCGACAGCCAGCCGGCGCCCTGCACCGCGACGTCGAGCGGGTTGCCGGTGCGCGTGATCGGACCCGGCGCGTAGTCGGCGCCCGGCGTCGACGCGAGCACGTAGGTGCGCGTCGTCGTCGGGTCGATGTTGCTGCCGTCGCCGAAGTTCATCGGCACCGCGCGGTAGGTCGCGAGCTGCGCGCGAAAACCCGTCGTCGATGCGTTCGCGAGGTTGTTCGCGACGATCGCCTGCTGGTCGAGCGACTGCGACGCGCCCGTCATCGCCGTGTAGATCAGTCGGTCCATGGCTGCCGGTTATCCGCGCGTTACAGGTTGATGAGCGTCTGGTCGACGGTCTGCTGCGTCTTGATCGTCTGCGCGTTCGCCTGATAGTTGCGCTGCGCGGTGATCAGGTTGACGAGCTGCGACGTCAGGTCGACGTTCGAGTTCTCGAGCGCGCTGCCCTGCAGCGTGCCGTGGTTCGTGCTGCCCGGCGCGGAGATCTGCGGGACGCCCGACGCGGACGTCTCCGCATACTGGTTGCCGCCGAGGTTGATCAGCCCGTTCGGGTTGTTGAAATTCGCGATCGCGATCTGCCCGAGCACTGCCGTCTGGCCGTTCGAGTAGTTGCCGGTCAGCTTGCCGTCCGAGCCGATCGAGAAGGTCGTCAGCGTGCCGCTCGCGTAGCCGTCCTGCGCGAGGTTGTTCACGCCGTCCTTGCCGCCGTACTGCGTGGTGCCGGTCATGTCGAGCGTCAGGTTCTGCGGCGTCGCCGAGCCGTCGCTGGTCGGCACGCTGAACTGGAACTGGCCGACCGACGCGGTCGGCGTGGTCGAGCCCGGCAGCGTCGTGCTCTTGATCGCGCCCGACGAATCGAACGTGACCGTGCCGAGATCGGTCGTCGTGCCGCCCTGCACGCCCGCGTACGCTTCCCACGTGCCGGCCGCCGACTTCACGAAATACATGTTGACCGCCTGCGAGCCGCCGAGCGAGTCGTACACCTGGATCGCCGTCGAATAGTTGTACGTCGTGGTGTCGGTCGCGTCGAACGGCGTCTTGGTCGGCACCGTGTCCTGCGAGTTCAGGTTGAACTGCGCGGAGATCTTGGTCGTCGCGGTCGGCGCGATGTTGGTCGTCGGCGCCTGCAGCGGCACGGTCTGCGCGGTGCTGATCACGCCGTTCTTGTCGGCTGCGTAGCCCATCAGGTTCGCGCCCGCCGAGTTGACGATGAAGCCGTTCTTGTCGCGCTGGAACGTGCCGTCGCGCGAGTACGTCGTCACGCCGTTGTTCGACATCTGGAAGAAGCCGTTGCCGTTGATCGCGACGTCGAGCGACGAGTTCGTCGTGTTGATCGTGCCCTGGCCGAACTGCTGCTGCACCGACGCGAGCGTCGTGCCGATCCCGATCTGCGTGTTGACCGACGTCGCGATCGAGTTCGCGTACATGTCGGAGAACTGCGCGGTGCTCGACTTGAAGCCGACCGTGTTCGCGTTCGCGATGTTGTTGCCGATCACGTCGAGCGCGTTCGATGCACCGGCGAGGCCGCTCAGACCCTGTTGATAACCCATTTCGGTCTCCGTTTTCGAGAAAGCTGGATCAGTTGGTGGTGTTCGTGCCGCCGGACGACGACGACGCGGTGTTCGGGAAGATCGACGCAACCTGGGTCAGCCCCACGGTCGTGCCGTTCGACAGCACGAGCCCCGCCGTGCCGTCGGCCTGCTTGATCACGCTCTGCACCGTCGCGGCCGCGAGCACGGTCGGCGCATAGGTCTTGCCGTCGCTGCCCGTGTACTGCGCGCTGACGGTGTAGGTGCCGTCCGGCAGCGTGTTGCCGGCCGCATCCGTCGGCGTCCAGTTGAACGGCACCGTGCCGGCCGACTGCTTGCCCGCGTTGATCGTGTTGACGACCGCGCCCGAGCTGTTCTTCACGGTGATCGTCAGGTTCGACACGTCGCTCGTGAGCGACACGCCGAACGGCGACGCCGCGCCGCTCTTCACCCCGACGCTGTTGCCCGGCGCGAGCACGTTCGTGCCGATCAGCAGCGCGGCCTGCGTCTGCTGGCCGGCGGCGAGCTGCGTCGACAGCGACGTGAGCGACGTGTTCAGCTGCGCGATGCCGCTCACCGTGTTGATCTGCGCGAGCTGCGACGTCATCTGCGAGCTGTCGACCGGGCTCGTCGGGTCCTGGTTCTGCAGCTGCGTGACGAGCAGCTTCAGGAACGTCGCCTGCAGGTCGCTCGCCGACGTGCCGGTGCTCGACACGTTGTTGGTGTTCATCGTGTCGGTCGGCAGGGTCGACACGTTGGTGCCGTTGCTGCCGATCGTCGTGCTGGAGGATGTCATCCTGGGTGGCCTTGGGTCGGAACTGTCGGGTCTATCGGATCTGTAGCGTCGGCCGGCGCGGCTTACGAGCCGATCGTCAGCGTCTTCAGCATCAGCGTCTTCGCGGTGTTCAGCGTCTCGACGTTGGCCTGGTACGAGCGCGACGCCGAGATCATGTTCACCATTTCCTGCACCGGATCGACGTTCGGCATCTGCACGTAGCCGTTCGCGTCGGCGGCCGGGTTCGCCGGGTCGTAGGTCGACTTCATCGGCGACGGGTCGTCGACGACCTTGGTCACGCGCACGCCGCCGACGCCCTGGCCGGACGCGGTGCGCGCGCCGCCGATCGGGTCGGTCGCGAACACGACCTGCTTGGCCTTGTACGGCTTGCCGTCGGGGCCGGTCGCGCTGTCGGCGTTCGCGAGGTTCGACGCGGTGACGTTCAGGCGCTGCGATTGCGCGGACAGCGCCGAACCGGCGACGCCGAAGATGTTCATCAACGAGGGCATGGAGGCTCCTGGTTCGGGTACGGAAGCGGCGCGCGCTTACGAGTTCGTCGAGATCGCGGCGATCATCGCCTTGATCTGCTGGGTCATCACGGTCATCCCGGTTTCGTAGTGCAGCGCGTTGTTCGCGAACTGCACGCGCTCGACGTCGAGATCGACCGTGTTGCCGTCGAGCGACGGCTGCAGCGGCATCCGGTACTGCGCGCGACCGTAGTCGTCGCTCGGGCCGCCGGTCGGAATCAGCTTCGCGGTGCCGGCCATGTGGCCGGGCGCCGTCGACACCATCGACATCCCGCTCGTCACGCCGGCCGGCTGCGCCATCGGCAGCTGCGCGGCGTTGCTCGGCGCGAGCGTGCCGCCCGTCTGCTTCAGCGAGCGCGCGAGGGTCGACGCGAAATCGACGTCGCGGGCCTGGTAGCCGGGCGTGTCGGCGTTCGCGATGTTCGACGACAGCAGTTCCTGCCGATAGGCGCGCACGTCGAGCGCCTGTCGGCCGAACGCGAATTCGGCATCGAGTTTGTCCAGCATGTGTGCGTCTCTCCGTATGAAGCGCTGCACGCCCCTCGCGCCGGATGGCGACCCAAGGGGCTTTTTTCCATGACAGCGATGGTAGGCGGCGCATGCAACCGGCAATCGGACGAATAACGCGGCAAAGGCCCCCTCTATTCATCGTTTGCGCGCCCGGCCGGCTCCCTAGAATGCGAATCGGATCAACGGCTTCGAGGACACGGCAATGGCAGGCAGCGCACTTCGCGAACACGCCGGACGCGGTACGCGCCTGCGCCGTGCGTTCGCGCTCGCCGCGGCGCTGTGGGTCGCGGCGCCGGCCGCGCACGCGGACGACGGGACGATCGTGATTCCGGGCCGCGGCGAGACGGCCGAGACGGCGCTCGCGCATGCGAATGCGGCGAGCGGCGGGCAGTTCGGCGGGACCGCCGGCACGGGTTCGGAGGCGGTCGGGAATGGTGCGCTCGGCGTGGCGGGCGCGACCGGCATGGCCGGCGCGGCGGGCGTGGTGGCGGGCGGTGCTGCCGGCATGGCCGGTACAGCGGGTGTCGCGGCGGGCGGTGCTGCCGGCATGGCGGGTGCGGCGGGCAGTGCTGCCGGCATGGCCGGCGCGGCTGGCGTAGCGGCGGCCGGTGCCGCCGGCATGGCGGGCGCGCCCCGTGCGGCCACGGGCAGCGCTTCCCGCATGGCCACTGCCGCCGGCGCGACCGCGAGCGGTTACACGGCGCAGCCGGCCGGATCGATGGTCGTGACGAGCGTTCCGGCGCCTGCGCCGGTACCGACGCCAGTTCCGGCACCGCGCGCCGTCTACGCAGCAGCCCGCGTGAACGCCGCGAACACCGGTTACGGCGCGCCGCGCGCCGCCGATCCCGGCAGTGTCGCGACCGTCGTCGCCGGTACCGCCACCGCGGATCCCGTATCGAATCCGGCCCGGCAGGCGCTCGCCGCCCGCATGGCCGCGCTGCGCACCGCTTCATCCGCTTCATCCGTTTCATCCGCTTCGGCGCCGCGCGCACCGGCGGCCGCCGCGCCGGCGGCCCAGGCAACGCCGCCCGGCCAGCAGGACCCGGAGTCGATCCGGCGCACGGCCCTCGCGTTCCTGCAGCAGCAGATCGCCGGCCTGCCGGGCAAGACCACCGCGACGGTCGCCGCCGCGTTCCCGCGCGGGCTCGCCGCGTGCACGACGCTCGAGCCGTTCCTGCCGACCGGCGCGCGCCTGTGGGGCCGCACGACCGTCGGCGTGCGCTGCGCGGGTGAGCGGCCGTGGACCGTCTATCTGCAGGCAAAGGTGACGGTGCACGCCACCTATTACGTCGCCGCGCGCCAGATCGCGCCCGGAGAGCCGCTGACCGCGGCCGACCTCGTCGCGCGCGACGGCGACCTGACGGTGCTGCCGCTCGCGGTGATCACCGATCCCGCGCAGGCGGTCGGCTCGACCGCACTCGCGCGGATCGCGGCCGGGCTGCCGCTGCGCCAGGACATGCTGAAGAGCGCCGCGTCAGTGTCGGCCGGCCAGACGGTGCGGGTCGTCGCGGCCGGCCCGGGTTTCACGATCTCGGCCGAGGGCAGCGCGCTCGCGAATGCGGCGCCGGGCCAGTCGGTGCGGGTCAGGATGGCCGCGGGCCAGATCGTTACGGCGGTCGTCAAGGACGCGGGGACCGTCGAAATTCCGCTATAGGGGCGGATCCTGCCGCAAGATTGTAAAGAATTGTTTATTCGGAGAATTTCGGAAGCACGGTGCTAAAGTTCGGGCCGACCCGGCCGTTATCTGGGTCATACCGTCCAGGAAACCCATCGTGAAGATCGATTCCACTCCGAACCCGAGCCCACTCGCGCCGACCGGCAACGGCGCGGCCCGCGCGCAATCCGGCGCGGCTTCGTCGACGTCCGGGCAGCCGGCCGACGCAGGATCGACCGGCGGCGACACGACCGTGAACCTGTCGGGTCTGTCCGGCCAGCTGCGTTCGGCGTCGGCTTCCGGCAACGCCGACATCGACACGGCCCTCGTCCAGTCGATCAAGGACGCGCTGAACAACGGCACGCTGACGATCGACGTGAACAAGATCGCCGACGGCGTACTGAATACCGCCCGCGACCTGCTGCAGCAGCAGCGCTCGCAGGGCAACTGAGCCGGCCCGGGGCCCGTCACGCCCTGACCGGTCCCCTGGTTTGCCGGCATGCGCACCCGCGTGCCGGCGCGACGAGCATGACGCGATGAGAGAAGAGCTGCTGGCCACGGTCAACGACGAACACGCGACGGTCGAAGCGTTCGCGTCCCTGCTCGCCTACGAGGAAAAGGCGCTGACGACGCCGGAGCCGCTTGAAATGCTGCCCGGCATCGTCGAGAAGAAGAGCGAGCTGATCGACCGCCTCGCGCAGCTCGAGCGCACGCGTGACACGCAGCTGTCCGCGCTCGGCTTTCCGGCCGGCAAGAAAGGCATGGACCAGGCCGCCGAGCGCGACGCACGCCTCGCCGGCCGCTGGCAACTGCTGCTGCAGGCCGCCGAACGCGCGCGCCAGGCCAATGCGACCAACGGCATGCTGATCCGGATCCGGATGGACTACAACGAGCGCGCGCTCGCGGTGCTGCGCTCGGCGCCCGCGCCGGCCGGTGTCTACGGGCCCGACGGGCGTGTGTCGGCGCTGATGCGCTGACTCAGCGATATATTGATGCAGTGATGTATGCGCCACGCCGGCGCACCAATGCGCCGGCCACGCGCCGCGCGGCCCTGCCGCGCCGCGCACTCCTTCCCCGTCCTACAGCAGCGGGCACGCGGTGACCTGCGTGCCGCGTTCCACGCAAAGCCGTTCGTAGTCGCGCAGATACGCGCGCTCGTCGTCGTCCAGCAGGTCGACGTCGATCAGGTCCCAGTCGTAGCCGACCGTCACCAGGTTCTCGAACGCGACGGTGTCCGATTCCGCGTCGTCCGCGCGCACGATCACGATGTTCTCGATCCGCACGCCGCCCTTGCCCGGCACGTAGATGCCCGGCTCGACCGAAATCACCGCGTTCGGCACCAGCCCGTACGTCGCGCCCGGCGCGAACCGCACGCCGCCCTCGTGCACGTGGATCCCGACGCCGTGCCCGGTGCCGTGGCCGAAATCGTAGCCGTGGTCGCGGCACACCTGCCGCACCGCCGCATCGACGTCGCCGCCCGTCGCCGTCTTCGGGAAGCGCGTGACGAGCCCCTTGATGCAGGCCTTCAGCGCGACCGTGTAGATCTCGCGCTGCCACGGCTGCGCGACCGTGTCCGGCCGCGTGCGGCGCAGCACGACGCGCGTGCAGTCCGTCGCGAAGCCGGCGTCGTAGTACGCGCCGCTGTCGAGCAGCACGAGCTCGCCTTCGGTCAGCTCGACGTCGGCGCTCGCTGCCGTGTAGTGCGCGAACGCGCTGTTCGCGCCGTTCGCGGCGATCGACGGGAACGTCAGCGCGACGGCCGAGCGTGCGCCGTACGCGTCGTTGATTGCGCGGGCCAGGTCGTATTCGGTATGGCGCTGCCCCGGCTCGCCGACCTTCGCCCAGCGCATCGTCGCGGCGATCGCCGCCGAGCTGCGCGCGAACGCGTCGCGGAACCGCTCGAGCACCGCCGGCGTCTTGCCGGCGCGCAGCGCCTCGACCGGGTTGAAATCGGCGTGGCGCGCGTGCGGCCACACGCGGCTCACCGATTCGGCGAGCGCGCAGTTGACCGATTCGAAGCCGTAGCACACGTGGTCGACCGCGAACTGCGCGAGGAAGCGCTCGAGTTCGGCGACGTCGCGCCGGATCACGTGCAGCGCCGGATACGACGCCAGTTCGACCGGGCACCGGTCGCAGCCTTCCGGCAAGAACAGCACGACCTGCTCGCCGATCGCGAACAGGAAGCCCAGGTGCGACGATGCATTCGGGATGTGATAGCCGCGGCTGTTCAGCAGATACGCGAGATCGTCCGATGCGCACGTGAAGAACGCGGTCTTGCCGGCCGCCGCGCCCGTGTGCACGGCGAGCCGGCGATTCAGCGCGTCGAGGTTCTGCGCGACGCTCGCGCCGGTCACCGTGTCCGGCAACTCGAAGATCGGCCGTTCGACGACCCAGCCCGGCAGCGCGATCGCGCGATCGATCTCGCGCTCCGCGAGGCTCGTCCAGTCGATCGACGCGGCCCGCGTCTGCGCGAGCAGCCGGTCGCGCTGCGCGACGCTGATTCGCAGCGCATCGTAGCCGACCCGCGCGAGCCGGCTCGCATGCGCGTTCAGCCAGTCGGCGAGCGCCTGCCAGATCGTCACGTTCATCCCGAGCTTCTCGATGCGCACGCGCGCCGGGTCGCACTGCTGCTCGGCCTGCAGGTGATAGCGGCCGTCGACGAACAGCACGAACGGCGGCACGCCGAGCGCCTGCGCGGTCGCCGCGCTCAGGAAGATTCCGCAGCCGGCCGAGCCGTCGAAGCCCGACACCGCGTAGCGCGGGTTGTTGCGGCGCGGCAGGTATTCGGTGATGTATTCGTCCTGCGACGTGACCACGACCGCGTCGAGCCGCGCGGCGTCGAGCAGGCGCGACAGGCCGGCCTGCGTGTCGGCGACGCACGCGTCATACGGGGGAAGGCCGGAGAAGCTGTATTTCAGTCGATCGATCATCGGATACCCGTTGTTCATTGTCGTCGGCGGCCGGCGGCATCGCGTGACATCGCGAGCCTGCAGCGGCGCGCCGCCCGTACCTGGACGACGCGCGGCCCGGCCGGCAGCCGGGCCGCGGTGCCGATCCAGCGGCCGGCCCTCGGTAAAATTTTTGTCTCACTTAACTTTGTTTGATGCGCGCGACAGAATCTAGA
>NZ_JAULUC010000038.1:0-45729 GCF_052851275.1 Burkholderia sp. SR8 | reverse complement strand
CATCTGATCCGAAGATCAGCTCGCTACCATCAAGCGCCCACACTTATCGGCTGTTAATTTTTAAAGAGCATTTCTGCGAGAGACCTGAAGTTTCTCAGCAGCGCTGCGTTTTCAGCAGCAGAGAAGTGAGATTATGAACCGCCTTTCTTCGCTCGTCAACAACTTTCTGAACTGCTTCGTTGCGACGGCGAGAGGTTCAGCTTCGTGTGCGCCAAGGCTTCTACAGCCGCCTCGTCAGCACCGCTTCCCTTCTTCCTCCGCGCCGCGTTTCCGTCAGCGCGAAAGAGGCGTGATTCTAAGCACCCACCCCACTCCGCGCAACCCCTTCGTGAAAATATTTTGAAAAAGCCCCCGTGCGCTACCGCGCACGGGGGCTTTACTCATAGCGCTCGACATGCAGCGCCGTGACGCGCCGGCGACGGATCGAGAACATTCTTTCTTCCTTCTCCCTATATATGGAAGGTACGCCGCGTCCCATGTTCGATCTCGCCCCGTCCTCGATTCACATCAGAGCCAACGCTGCGGAACAAGCAAAGCCCATCGCGCGGTCGAGTATCATGCCGCGATCGAACAACGCACTCATAACGACGATGGACAGCACCACCCAATCCGGCGACGCCGATCTTCGCGACGAATACGCCGCGCTGCGCGAGCGCGCCGTCATGCTCGAAGAGAACGTTCCGCCGCTTCTGCAACGGATCTCGGATGTCCTGCCGCGCATCAGCGGCGAATCCGAACTCGCGGACGAGCATCGCGAACGTCTCGTCGGCGCGCGCAATGCCGCGATGGTGTCGATCGAGAACTATCAGCAGGCGATCCCGTTCCTGCAGACGGCCGACTCGATCATCGAGCAGCTCGACAAGACGCCCGAGCGCGACGAGGACGTCGAGTGGCGCGAATCGCTGCTGCAACGGCTCGACGAACTCATCGACGTCGCGGTCGTGATGATCGACGATGCGCAAACCTATTACGAGCAGGCGGACGCTTGCGATCTGCCCAGCGTGCCGAAGTCCATTCTCGAAGACTGAGCGTTACCACCGGCGCGCGTACGGTGCATCTTCTGCATATGTCGCGCGCCGCCGGCCACCACTCTTCGGGCGACCGTCACCGCACCACACCCGTCCAAACCGACAGTCCAGCACGCCTCCCGCAAAAGCTCACCTCAGCCGCGCGCCGCGGCTAGCGCATATCGAGCACGATCGGCTCGCCGACGATCGGCACACGGATATATCCGCCCTGAGCGTCGCCGTACGCGTGCGCGTTTCCGTCGATCACGTATTGCGCGGTCAACGCACATAGCGTGGCGTCCCGCGCGTCGACCGATCGCAACGTCGACACGTCAATCCCGAGCTGCGTCAGCAATTGCCGCCGCTGATTACGCTTCAGCTTCGCCGATGCGATCGTCTTGCCGAGCAGCGCGCAGGTGATCGCATACGGATACGTCTCGAAGCACACGCGTCCGCCGCCATACCGCGCGTCGGTCAGCAGCGGATAGGCATCCGCCAGCGCGCGGTAGACACGCTCGCCCATGAACATCCAGTCGAAGAAGCCCGACGTGCTCGCAACGGCCTGCTCGCGCGACGGCGTCGGAAAACACGAGATCCGCTCGCGCGCGAGCGCCTGCTCGGCAGCGCGGCGTCCGGTTCCCGTCCACCACAGGCTCGGCGCGTCGACGCCGACGGCCATCACGTCATGCTCGATACACAGCGCAGGCAGCGCTTCCGGCGCGATCCGCGCCTCGCGACAAATGATTGTCGAGCCGCGCAGGATCACGAGATCGCACAGCTTCTTGTCGCCGCCGACGTCGACGCCCGCAACCGCAGGCAACGACCGCGCAACGGATCGGGATCGGGCCGCCCGCATGGTCGCGTCAGTTCGCCGGCCGCGCGTCGTACGCGGCATCGAAGATCGCCTCCAGCCCAGGATGCACGCCGCGCATCCGGTCGACGACCGACTTCGCCCAGTCGAAGTACGCCTGCTTGCGTTCGAGCGGCCAGTCCGCGGGCGGATGCCGCGCGATGTCGCGCAGGTTGCAGATCTTGTCGGCCAGCTTCACGAGCTTCGCGCGCCGGCTGATGTTCGCCGCATGCTCGACCTGCAGACGCTTGCGTTCGTCCTTCGGCAACGACTTGTCGTCGGTGACCTCCATCACGATGTCGGCGACGTCCTTGCCGAACAGCCGCAGCAGTTCCTGTTCGGTCGTCTCCGTATCCTCGATCGTGTCGTGCAGCACCGCCGCGACGATCACGCGCTCGTCCTCGATGCCGGCTTCGTTGGCCAGCACGTCGGCCAGCGCGATCGGATGGTTGATGTACGGCGACGCCTCGTCGTCCTTGCGCCGCTGATTGCGATGCTTGTCCGCCGCGAACGCGATGGCAGCTACCAGCTTGTTCATTGTCGATCCCTCGTGTGGCCGGAGCCGCGACCGGCAGAACCGGTCGCGTGCGTTTCGGAACCGCACATACTACCTGTACGCGATGACCATTCCCACGTATTGGGACATCGGGCCGTCCGCCATCATGCGGCGGCGGCCTCGCGCCGCAGCGCGACCACGTTCACCTGCGCGCCGAACACGTCGCGCACGAGCGGCAGCAGGTGATCGTGGTGGGTCAGGAACAGCACCTGGGTCCGCGTCGACAGGTCGCGCAGCGCGTCGAGCCCCGCCTTCGCCCGCGCATCGTCGAAGTTGATGAACAGATCGTCGGCAACGAACGGCAGCCCGGTCCTGCCGGCGAGTTGCAGTTCGAGCGCCGCGATCCGCAGCGCGAGGAACAGCTGGTCGCGCGTCCCCTCGCTCAGGCCGGCGACCTCGACCGACGTGCCCTTCGTGCGGCGCGCGTACAGCGCGGGCGGCGTCCGTTCGGTATCGACGGTCAGCCGCGCGAATTCGCCGAGCGTGAGCCCTGCGAAAATCTCGCCGGCCCGGCGCAGCATCGGCCCCTGCTTCTGGTCGCGATAGCGATCGGTCGCCCACTTCAGCAGACGGCTCGCGGTCGCCACTTCCAGATACTGCTCGGCCGCGTCGCCCATCGCCGCCAGCGCTTCCTGCCGCTTCGCCTCGGCCACCGCCGCATTCGCCTGGCCGTCGATCGCGCCGAATGCCTGCTGCGCCACGACCTGCTGCTGCACGAGTTCGTTCACGCGCTTGCCGACGTCGCCGAGCGCCTGCTTCACGGCTTCGAGATGCGCGGGCACATCGGCGATGTCCTGTTCCGCGACCTCGGCTTCGACGGCCGCCTGCGACAACCCGTCGCCGTCGCGCACGAGCGCCTCCTTCGCCGCATCGACGGCCTGCCGCAGCTGGCGCTGCCGATCCGATCGCTCGGCCAGCGGCAGTGCCGCGTCGATCGACGCGACCCCGGCCAGTTGCAGCAACGGTTGAATGCGCGCGTCCGCGCCGGCCACGGCGGCGGCCGCATCGGCGACCTTGCCGTCCGCTTGCCGCACCGCGTCGTCCGCGCGTGCGATCGCCCGCGCGGTTTCCCGCGCAGCCGCCACGCGCATCGTCAACCGGCGCGCCACGTCGAGCCAGTCGCCGCCCGACAGCCATGCGGGCTCCAGCGCTTCGGCCAGCCGCCGTGCGCCGGCCTCGAGCGCAGCGAGCTCCGCACGGATCGCGGCCATCCGGTTGCGCGGCGCATCGGCGTCGGCCAGTTCGGCCGTCACCGTATTCGCCAGTGCGAGCGCGCCTTCGGCCGCGGCCAGCGTCACCGCGTTCGCGGACAGCTTCGCGTCGGCGAGCGCGTCGCGCCATTGCGCGTGCCACGCGTCGTACGCGGTCTGGGCCTGGCCGGCCCGCGAACGAGCCGTTGCACAACCGCGCTCGGCTTCGCGCGCGCGATCCTCGAGGCTGTCCTTCTGCGCGAGCGCCTTCTCCGCCGACTGCACGAAGGTCTCCGCAATCGCGACGAGTGCGGCCAAGCCGTCGGCATCGCTGCCGCGCGATACCAGCTGCAGCACCGCACGCAACCTGGCTTCCGCACCGGCGCGCGCATCGCGGATCGTCGCGAATTCGCGGCGAAGGCGGTCGAGCTCGGCCTGCGCGGCGAACACCGTGTCGCGCTTCGCGAGCCAGTCGCCCATGGCCGCGAGCGGCATGCCGGGCACGCCTGCCGTCGCCGCCAGTCCGTCCCATGCGTCGCGATGCGCAGCCAGCTCGCGTTCGCGCTCGTCCACGGCGGCCTGCCGGCGCATCACCACCGCGCGTGCGGACTCGACCTGCTGGCGCAGCGATTGCAGCGTCGCCGCCGCCTGCGTGGCACCGAGCTGCGCATCGACGAGTTCGTCTGCGAGGCGAATCGCATCGTCGACGGCCGGCGCGCCGGTCGCAAGATCGACCGCGCCGCTGCGGACGTCGCCCCACGCGCCGTCGCGACGCGCGCGCGCCGCCAGTACCTCGGCGGTCGTGACGACCTTGTGGGTCTCCGCGAAATGCTTCTCCTGCAGTTCGAGCCGCGCGAGTTCTTCCCGCGCGCCGTCGCGCGCGTCGCGGGCAGCGACCGCCGCGCTCGCGTGTTCGCTTGCTTCGGCGAGCAGCGCGCCGAGGCGCGCCGCGGACGGCACGTCGAGCAGCCGCAATGCGTCGACCGGCTTGCGCCACTGGCCGAGCGCGTCGAGCGCGTCGGCGAGCGTGCGCTCGGCGGCGGCGATGTCGCGTTCGAGCGCCTGCTCGCGCTGGCCGCTGCCGCGATAACCCTGCGCATCGGCAAGCGCCGCACGCAGCACTTCGGGCACCTCCACCGTCGACAGGCGCGCCAGTTGATCGTGCACCTGCGCAAGCTCCTGCGTGCGCTCGTCGAGCGCTTCGCGCGCGCCGGCCAGTGCCTGATGCAGCGCGCCGTGATCGCGCAGCAGGTTCGCGACGGTCTTCAGCGACAGCGCACTCGGCAGCACCGCGCGCAGCGACGCCTCGTCGCTCGGCCAGCCGAGCTGCGCGGCGGCGGCGCCGGCGGCCGACAGATGCCGCTCGACTTCCGCACCCAGCAACAGCAGATCCTGTGCGTGATTCATGCATGCGCCGCGCAACCGGTCGAGCGCTTCGATGTCGCCTTCGAGCGCCAGCGCATCGGCATCCGGCTCGATCGCATCGCGCGCCTGCCGTTTCGCGAGCAGGTCCGCCCGCCGCTCTTCGAGCACCTTCCGTTCGGCCGCGAGATCGCCTTGCGCTTTCAGCAGATCCGCGTACGCAGTGGGCGGCAACTCGACGACGGCGCCCAGCTCGGCGAGCGCCGCTTCCTTGATCGTCAGCTCCTTCAGGTACGGCGCCAGTCGTCGCACGCGTTCGAGCTTCGAGCGCAATGCTTCGAGGCGACGCTGCTCCGCGCGCGCCTGCTCGATCTCGTGTTCGATCGCGTCGCGCGCTTCCTTGCGGTCGACCCAGTCGCGCGTGCGCACCTGGACCGCCTTCAGTTCGCCGACGGCTTCGTTGAACGACGTCTCGGCCTGCGCGAACGCACTGCCGCTGCGGCGCGGCGCCCACAGCTCCGCCGCGCGCGCGTCGAGCTCCTCGCGCACCGGCCCCAGCGTGCCGACGCCCGCCGCCGATTCGAACAGCACCTGGCCGAGCTTGTCGGACGCGTCGAGAATGCTTCGGCCGCCGTCGACGAGGCGCCTGTGGTCGAGCCCGAACATCTGCTCGAAGAACTCGCGCGTCGCACCGTCGAGGATCGCGTCGAGATAGTCGTCCGGCAGCTTGTCATCGGCCGGCGTGCGCAGCGGGCTGCGCCCGCGCGCGCGATGAAACGCCAGCGCGCCGGTGCTGCCCTCCAGCACGCCGCCGATCCGCAGTTCGGGCGTCGCATGCAGGAAATCGAGCGGCGTCTGCAGCTTCATCCCGAACAGCAGTTCCGACACGGCCGTGCGGATCGTCGACTTGCCGGCCTCGTTCGGCCCCACGATCACGTGGAAATCCTCGCTCGCCGACGGAAAGCGCAGCGTTTCGTCGGTGAACTTGCCGTACTTGATCAGATCGAGCTGGCTGATGCGCATCGCTTACTCCCCCCTCGCCAGCCGCGCGAGCAGCGCGGGACCGACCTGCTCGACCAGCGCCGTGAATTCGCCCGCGCGCGCCATCGTCAGCAGCGGCACCTCCTCCTTCACGTCGCTGCGCACCTTGCCGACGAATGGCTTCAGGTCGCGTTCGAGCAGCGCGAGGAAGTCCGGATCGTGCGCGGCGTCGGCCAGGATCTGCTTCAGATCCTCCAGCGCCTCGAGCTGCTCGCTCTCGCCCTGCGGCTGCTCCGGCGCGGACGTCGCGAGCCGCACCTTCTCCAGCCACAGCCGTTCGTTGCCGATGATGCCGATCTGGTTCAGCACTTCCGCGCGCAACTGCGGCGCGCGGCCGAAAAAGAGGCCGTGCGCAGGTGTCCGCCCGGTGACCGTCACGCGCACCGCGCGCGGCACGTGGCCGTCCACGCTCAGCAACGTCTCGAGCGACTGGGCGATCTTTCTCGACAGATCGGCGACGCTGAAGCAGTCGGACGCATCGACCGACACGGCTTCCCAGCGCAGCACGTCGAGGTACAGACGCTCGACGTGCGTGCGGCCCTGCTCGACCGTCACGAGCACCGCGCCGCGGCGGCCCGTCTCGCGGATATGGCGGCCCTGCAGGTTACCGGGGAACACGACGGTCGACGGCCCCGACCATTGCTGGAATTCGTGCACGTGGCCGAGCGCCCAGTAGTCGTAGCCTTTCGCATGCAGTTCCGCCAGCGAGCACGGCGCATAGTTCGCATGCGCCGCATAGCCTTCGAGCGCGGTGTGCAGCACGCCGATGTTGTAATGGCCCGGCACGGGATCCGGATAGGCGATCGCGAGATTGTCGACGACGGCCTTGTCCTTGAAGCTCTGCCCGTGCAGCGCGACGTCGAATTCCGGCAGCGTGAACGTCTCCGGCTTGCGGTGACCGAACACGGTCACGTTGTCGGGCAACGTCAGCTTCTTCGTCATCTCGCTTTCGGCATCGTGATTGCCGCCGAGCACGAACGCGCGAATGCCGGCCTTGCGCAGGCGGCCCATCTGCTGGCCGAAGAAGATGCCCGTGTTGTGGTCCTTCCAGTCGCCGTCGTACAGGTCGCCGGCGATCACGAGGAACGCGACATCCTCTTCGATCGCACGATCCACGAGTTGCCGCAGCGCCTCGCGCGACGCGTTGCGCAACTGCGCGGCCGGCGCGTCGGGATACGCGCTCAGGCCGTGCAACGGGCTGTCAAGGTGAATGTCTGCCGCGTGGATGAACTTCACGAAGGTTCCTCTGATTCATGACGAAGGGGCGATGCCGACCGGCATTGTGCACTGTGGAACGACGCGCGCGGTTGCCGGGTGCGATCCCGACCGCCGACGGCGCAGCGTCGCCGGTACGGCACCCATGCAAGCCGGTCGTACCGCCGCAATGCCGGTGCGGAGACCGGACGCCCCGCTATTTAAGCATGGCGGGCAGGCAACGGCGGAGGGAGGGGTCCGTGTGCAAAGTATCGATGCCCGGCACGGATCGCGCGATTCGACGTCGACGCGTTGCATTCGTGCTCGATGGCGCATACGCCTCCGCTAGAAACGAGTGCGCGTCCCCGGGGTAAAAACGCATTGCCAATCGCCGGTTGTGTGCGCATTGTCGGCAAACCTCATCGTCCATCGCCCGATCTGCCATGCAGCCCACCCCCTTGCCGTCCGCGACATCGATGGCCGACGCGACGCCGTTCATCCGCCGCTTCGCGTGCAATGACGTCGACAGCCATGCGGAATGCACGCACGGCTGGTCGATCCGGCTCGATCAGCTGTCGCCCGGGCCGTTCCAGGGAACGCTGCACGAAATCCGCTTCGACGGCATGCAGCTGCTGCGTGAACGCGTGAACCGCGCGCTGCTCAAGCGCGGCGACCAGTGCGCGGGCAGCACGTCGTTCAGCATTCCGCTGGAGACCGCCGGCGACGGCTACTGCGGCGGCACGCCGCTGCGCGACAAGGCCTTGCTCGTCTCGGGCGGTACGTCGCTGCCCGAACTGCGTACGCCGGACCATCAGGACGTCGTGCTGCTGACGGTGTCGACCGACACGCTGCGCAAGCAGCTGGCATGGCTCGCCGATGAACATCGCGACGGCGATGCAACGCTGTCGAGCGAAACCACCATCGTGCGGGTGCCGGCCGCCCGCTACGACGCGTTGACGTTCCTGCTGGTGGGCGGCTTCGACGCGGCCGACACGTCGGCGCGGCCCTTCACGCAGCCGCAAGCGCGCAAGACGCTGCGCGATGCCATTCTGGTCGAGCTCGTCGACGCACTGGAAGCCGGCGGCCGCCCTGCGCGGCTCGATCCGTCCGCGCGCCGCCGCATGGTCGAGCGCGTGCGCGAGCTGGTCGAGTCGCGGCCCGACGTTCCGCTGACGGTGCTCGACGTGTGCCGCGCAGTGGGCGCAAGCCGGCGCAAATTGCAATATTGCTTCGAGGAACTCCTGGGCACACACCCGGCGTGGTACCTGCGCGTGCTGCGGCTCAACGCCGTGCGCCGCGAACTGCGCGAGCATTCTCCCGAAAGTGCGTCGGTCAGCGACGTCGCATGCCGCTGGGGCTTCTGGCACCTGAGCCGCTTCGCCGCGCACTACCGGGAATTGTTCGGCGAACTGCCTTCCGACACGCTCAAACGCCCGCCGAGATAATTACCAAAAGCGGATAACGCGCCGGATTTTGACGTTCCTAGACTCCGTACACTTTTCAACTGTACGGGGAACGGCACGATGGAAATCCTCAGATGTCCGCACGGTGTGCGGCGCTGCCGCACGCATGCGAGCAGCGTCGCACTCGGCGCTTTGGCCGCCACGCTCGCGTGCGGCACCGCGCACGCACTCGAAAACGACGGCCCGATCACGCCGTTCGGCGTGTTCGATTTCGGCGCGGGCATCACGCCGCCGCCCACGCCGAACGGCACGCTTGCCACACGCTTTGCGTACTACTCGACGCATACGATCCGCAACGGCGGCAACGCCGACTTCTCGCTGAGCGTCGCGTCGTGGAGCCTCGCATACATCAGGATGACTAACGCAAGGCTGTTCGGCGCAAACGTCGGGTTCGGCGCAATCGTGCCGTTCCTGAACATGAACGGGCACGTGAACGTGCCGACGCCGGCCGGCACGCTCGCGATGTCGGCCAATCCGGCCAATATCGGCGATGCGGACTTCCAGCCGCTGATCCTCGCATGGACGCTGCCGCATCTGTTCGTCAACGTCGCGCTGCAGGTGCAGGCGCCGACCGGTGCCTATCGCAGCACGCGACTCTTCAATCCCGGCGTCAACCACTGGACCCTGTCGCCGATCATCGGCGCGACGTATATCTCCGATAGCGGCTTCGAGATCTCGACCAGCATCGAGATCGATCAGAACACGACGAACCGCGCGACGAACTATCGCAGCGGCACCGGCTTTCGCCAGGAATTCGCGCTCGGCCAGCACATCGGCCCGTTCACGGCAGGCCTCGGTGGCTACCTCGAGCGGCAGCTGAGCAACGACCACGGCCCGAACGTCGACGGCAACCGTGCGCGCGTGAATGCGCTCGGCCCGGCGATCAGCTACGTCGAACCGGGCAAGCCCGCGATATGGCTGCACGCATACAAGGAGTTCGGCGCGCATAACCGCGCGCAGGGGTACCAGGTCGCGCTGCGTGCGGCGCTGTCGTTCTGATGTTCCGTTTCAGGAGCCGTCGATGAATTCGTCTTCTTCAACGCGTGCCGCGCCCTATGCGCGTGCCGTCCGGCAGGCCGGCGCGAGCCAGGGTGCCGTGCTGCTGCTCGGCAGCAGCCTCACCGTCATGGGCGCCGTGATGATCGCGCCGATCCTGCCGAAGCTCGCGGCGGAATTCGTGCCGGCCGATCCGCGGCTCGGCGCGCTCGTGCCGCTCGTCGCGACGGGCCCGGCGCTCGCGATCGCGCTATGTGCGCCGCTCGCCGGGTGGCTGGCCGATCGCGTCGGACGCAAGATGCTGCTGCTGCTCGCGACGCTCGTGTACGGGCTGGTCGGTGCCGCGCCCGCGTGGCTCGACGATCTCGGCGCGATCCTCGCGTGCCGATTCGCACTCGGTGCCGCGGAGGCGTGCGTGATGACGTGCTGCACGACGCTGATCGGCGACTACTGGCGCGGCGAACAACGCGTGCGCTACGTGAACCGGCAGGTCATCACGATCGGCATCGTCGGCACGGTGTTCTTCGTGCTCGGCGGCGCCGCCGGCGAGCACGCATGGCGCTATCCGTTCTATCTGTATCTGCTGCCGATCCTGCTCGTGCCGGCGATCGCGACCGTGCTGTGGGAACCGCTGCGCGGCGGCGAGCCCGCCGAACCGCGCGACGGCGATTCGCCGCCGTCCAGCCGGCAACTCGTGTCGACGCTCGCGACCGGTTACGTGCTGATCTGCGTCGGGATGATCAGCTCGTTCGTGGTGCCGGTGCAGATGCCGCAACTGATGATCGACATCGGCCAGCATTCGTCGACGGTAATCGGCGCGGTCGCAGGTATCGGTCTGCTGTCGACGCTGGCCGGGTCCATCGCATGGCCATGGTTGCGACACGCGCTTGGCCGCCGCTTCGTCAACGTCGTGCTTCTCGCGCTGCTCGCGACGGGCCTGGCCCTGCTGGCCCGCGCGCATACCGTACCGGCCATCGTCGTGGCGGTCGCGACTCACGGGTTCGGCGGCGGGATGCTGGTTCCCAACGCCATCCTGCCGCTGATGCGCAAGCTGTCGCTCGCGATGCGCGGGCGCGGCCTCGGCGGATTCACTGCCGCGCTCTATCTCGGCCAGTTCGTGAGCCCGCTCGTCGTGTTCGGATGTGCACGCGCGTTCGGCGGGCTACGCCCCGCCGTGTTCGCGATCGCGGCTGGCACGGCCGTCATCGCGCTGCTCTGGCTGCTGCCGGCATCTCGCTGGCGCGACGACGAATGATCAATCCACCTTCCCCGATCTCGAACCACGGACCCATGAAAGACTTCCAGACACTCATCGCCACGCACGACGGCATCGCACTCGCGGCGCTGGTCCGCGCGAAAGAATTGACCGCAACCGAACTGCTCGATGCCGTGCGCGCGAATCTCGATGCGATCGACCCGGTGCTGAACGCCGTCGCCGAACGGCTCGACGACACGGCGACACACGCGGCAGCTGCCGTGACCGGCCGCGAAAGCGTACTCGCCGGCGTCCCGACGCTGATCAAGGACCTGTTCATGCCGGTGCGCGGCGCGCGCATGGCGAACGGCTCGTTCCTGTTCGGCGACTACCGGCCCGATTTCGACGGCGAACTGGTCGCGCGTCTGCGGCGTGCCGGCATACCGATCGCGGGAACGTCGTTGTCGCCGGAGCTGGGCACGTCGTATTGCACGTCGTCCACGCGCTTCGGCATCACCCGCAATCCGTGGAACTCGCACGTGAGCGCAGGCGGGTCGAGCGGCGCCGCGGCGGCGCTCGTCGCTGCCCGCGTGCTGCCGTTCGCGCACGGCAACGACGGCGGCGGCTCGCTGCGCGTGCCGGCGTCCTGCTGCGGGGTGTTCGGGCTGAAGCCGACGCGCGGCCGCACGCCGAACGGACCGATGATCGGCGAAGGGTGGGCCGGCATGGGGATCAACCACGCGATCACGCGCTCGGTGCGCGACAGCGCCGCACTGCTCGACCTGACCGCCGGCGCCGATATCGGCGCGCCGTATGCGGCGCCGTGCGAGGCCGGCACGTTCGTCGCGGCCACGCAGCGCGATCCACGTCCGCTGAAGATCGCGGCGATCGAGCAGGCGCCGCCGTGGCCGCTTCACCCGTCATGCCGGGCCGCACTCGACCATACCGTCGCGTTGCTGCGCTCGCTCGGCCATCACGTCGAACCGCTGCAAAGCCCCGTCGATTCGGAAGCGTTCTATGGCCGAGTATTCACGATCATCGGCGCGCAGACGCGCGCGCTGGTCGACACGATCGGCACCCAGCGCGGCCGTCCGGTGCGCAACGATGAGATCGAGGCCCGTACGCGCATCATCCTGCGCGAGAAGGGTAACGTCAGCGGCGCGGAATACGCGGGCGCCGTCGACTGGATCCATGCGCTGGGCCGCACGTTCGGCCGCCTGATGGAGCGCTACGACGTGCTGCTGACGCCGACGCTCGCGATGCCGCCGCTTGCGCCGGCCGAGCTGGCCATCACGGACGACACGCAATCGCTGAGCGAAGTGATCGACCGGTCGCACCGGTTTTCCCCGTTCACCGCATGGTTCAACGCGACCGGCCAGCCCGCGATGTCGGTACCGCTTTACTGGGACGAGCAAGGCCTGCCGATCGGCAGCCATTTCGCCGGGGCGTTCGGTGCGGAGTCGCTGCTGTTTTCGCTCGCCGCGCAGCTCGAGCGCGCCGCACCGTGGGCCGCGCGCGTTCCGCCGGTCAGCGCGGCGTCGGTCGATGCGGCGCGCACGCCGGGCATGAACCCGGCTTCGAAGCGGATGCGCTAGCGCTCGCCACCTTCGGTATGTCGCGACGTGTTGTCCGCGCACGGCCCGCGAGTCTGGTCTGCGCGGCACGGACGCGATGTGCCGCGGACCAGCCTTCACCGGCCTCGCCCGACGAACTTCGCGTCGACGCCGCTGCGCACCACGAGATCGAACCGTTCCGGGCGAATATGGAACACCGTCGATTCGCACGTGCGGCCGTCCGCGAGGCGCGACGCACGCCGCAACACCAGCAGCGGCGCCTCCACACCGATCCGAAGCCGCTCAGCAACATCCGGCGGCGAACCCACGGCCGTCACCGACATGTCGGCATCCGTGATCCGCCAGCCGAGCAGACCTTCCAGCACCTCGTAGGTCGACATGCGCTCGGCCTGCTCGAAGGAGACGGTTGCGGCGTCGGGCAGCAGGCACGTCTGTGCGAGTGCGATCGGCTCGTCGTCGACGCAGTGCAGCCGCTCGAGATAGATGCAGCGCGTGACGTCGGCGGGGAACGCGTGCCGCAAACCCGGCGGTACATCGCACGCCTCCATGCGCAGCAACGCCATCCGCGCCCGTGCGCCCTGCGCGGCGATCGAATCGTGAAGCCCGCGCAGCACGTCGAGCCGATGCCGCAGCCGCTGCTTCGCGGCGAAGGTCCCTTTGCCCTGCTTGCGCTCGACGACGCGCGCGTCGCTCAGCCGATCGAGCGCGAGCCTGACCGTCACGCGACTCACCTGAAAACGCTCGCTCAACTGCGCCTCCGACGGCAGCTTGCCGCTCGGCTCGTACACGCCGCGTTCGATCTCGTCGCGCAGCGTCGTCGCAAGCTGCTCGTAAAGCGATGTCGTGTCGTCACGCACCAGCGTCATCGGTCCTTCCTCGTCGTGCTGGATTCGCGCTATGCGCGTTTCCCGATATCGATATGAAAAGCAATTGGAACGTCCAACTTGTATTAATACGTATTATCACATCTCGACAGATGGTCGGGGCCGCGCTTCGCGGTCGCGACGCCCCGGGGAGCATACCAGTGACTGAAAACGCAATCGGCACGCCGCCGCTCGACGGCGCGCAGGCCAGCCGGCCGGCACGGGTCGAACCGGCCACCGCGCCGCGCACCGATCCGCACGCAACGGGTCGAACACGCCACGCACAGTGGCGCGCCGCGATCGGCTTCGCCGCCGCGTGGCTGGCATTCTTCGCCATCGCGTGGTGGCTGCCGGCGCCCGCGCATCTGTCGGCCGAAGGGAAGGCGACGCTCGCCGTCGTCGCGTGGGTCGCGACCGTATGGATCACCGATGCGATTCCCGTCGGCGTGAGCGGCATCCTGCTGCCGATGCTGCTCGTGCTGTCGCACGCGAGCCCGTCGTTTCCGAAGGCGGCCAGCGGCTTCGCCGCGCCGGTCGTGTTCCTGTGTCTCGCCGCGTTCCTGTTCTCCGCGATCATGCAGGCATGCGGGCTCGACCGCCGGATCGCGCTGCTGCTGCTCGACCGGCTGAAGGTGCGCACGGCCAATGGCGTGATCTGGGCGATGTTCGCGGTGAACTGCGTGATGGCGCTCGTCGTGCCGGCTGCGAATGCACGTGCCGCGACGCTGCTGCCGGTGACGAACGGCATCGTCCGGCTGTTCGGCGAATCGCCGCGCGAACGTGCGGCACGCAAGGCGATCGTGATCCAGACGCTCGTGTACGGCGCGATGATCGGCGGCATGTGCATCCTGACGGCCCATCTGCCGAACATGGTCGTGTCGGGCTTGCTGGAGAAGCAGCTCGGCATCCGGATCTCGTACCTGACGTGGCTGAAGCTGCAGTGGCCGTACCTCGGGATGTTCGCGATCACGCAAGCGTGGGTGCAATTCCATTTCCGCTCGCGCGCCGTCGCGATTCCCGGCGGCCCCGGCGCGATCGCGGCGATGCGCGCTGCGCAGCCGCGCGCGGCGCGCAATGACTGGGCCGTCCTCGTGCTGTTCGCCGCCGTCGCCGTGCTCTGGGCCACCGAGCCGCTGCATCGCCTGCCGTCGGAAATCGTCGCGCTGCTCGCGCTGGCGCTGTTGTTCGCGCCCGGCGTGCTGCGCTTCGGCTGGGCCGAAGTCGAACAGCGCACGATCTGGGGCACGCTGTTCCTGCTCGCCGGTGCGCTGTCGCTGTCGTCGGCGATCAGCGCGTCGGGGCTCGCAAGCTGGGCCGCCGATCACATCTACGTCGCCGCGCGCGGTCACGGCTGGTGGCTCGCGATCGCGATCGTGATGCTCGGCACGCACGTGATCCGCATCGGCATGCTGTCCAACGTCGCGGCCGTCACGATGATCGCGCCGATCGCGCTCGCGCTCGCACCGCGTCTCGGGCTGCATCCGGTCGCATTCACGATGCTCGTCAGCGATACCGACAGCTTCGCGTATCTGTTGCCGACGCAGATCACGGCCGGTGTCATCGCGTACAGCAGCGGCGCGTTCTCGACGGCCGACTATGCAAAGGTCGGCGCGGTGTCGGTACTGATCGCGATCGTCTACGGCCTCTGCGTGATCGCACCGTGGTACGCGTACATGGGCATTCCCGTCTGGGATGCGAGCGCGCCCTGGCCGTTCGCGCATTGACGCGCGCCGCCTTCCATCGACCTCATTTTGCATTCCGCCATGAACGAATCCAACGACGCCATCGATACCGTCGATGCGCGCGCCGCCGCGCTGCGCGAGCGCCTGGGTCCGCACGTCGCGCCCGCCGGGCTGTACGAACGCCACAAGCGCCTGCCGTTCGCCGGACGCGTGCGCTGCAACGTCACGCGCCTCGAAGCCGGAGAATGGAGCGAGATCGTGCTCGACTACGAGGTCGGCTCGTCCGGCATCGCCGACGGCGGCTGGCTGAAGGCGACCTTCAAGTTCTATTCGGACTGGGCGCTGTTCCAGACGAGCGACCCGAGCGCCGCGAACTACATCAGCGCGGAGTACCACGCGGCGACGCTCGTGCCGGGCCAGAGCCCGGCCACCGTGCAGGCGCTGAACGTGCGCTTCGACCAGAAGGGGCACGAGCGGCCGTTCCAGAAGGCCGTGATCGTCGACGTCGTCGACGGTTACGTGAACGCCGGCGACCGGATCGTGATCCGCCTCGGCGACCGCCGCCGCGGCCCCGGCACGCGCGTGCAGACCTTCGCCGAAGACAACTTCCGCTTCCGCCTCTACGTCGATCCGCTCGGCACGTCGCGCTTCGTCGCGGTGCCCGGCGACGTATCGATCGACATCCGTGCCGGTGCGCCGTCCGACGTGCTGCTGAACGGCCCGCGCTTCGTGCGGCCCGGCACGCGCGCGCCATTCCGGCTGTCGCTGCAGGACCGTTGGGGCAACGCGTGCCGCGATGTCGGCGGTCATGCCCGGGTCGTCGCCCATGACGCGCGTGGCGAGATCGTCTATCGGCGCGAACACGCGCTGCCCGATGCGGGGTTTGCGAGCTGCGCGGTGGACGATCTGCCGGTCGACGCAGGTACGCTGCGCATCGTGGCCGACGTGCCCGCGCGCGCGGACGTGCGCGCAGCCGAAGCATGGCTGACGGTCGACGCGTCGCTGCCCGCGCCGCGCGCGCTGTACGCGGATCTTCATGTGCATGCCCATGACACGGTCGGCACCAACAGCCCCGAGTACAACGCGCGCTACGCACGCGACATCGGCGGCATCGACGTGCTCGGCTATACCGCGAACGACTTCCAGATCACCGACGAGAACTGGCAGCTCGGCGTCGACGCGGTCGAGCGCTTCAACGAACCGGGCCGCTTCGTCGTGTATCCGGTGCAGGAATGGTGCGGCAGCTCGACCGCAGGCGGCGACCACAACGTGGTGTTCCTCGGCGACGTGCGACCGGATTTTCCGTACAACGCGCGCGGCGAGCACAACCGTACGCTGGTCTGGAACGAGGACATGAAGGGTCATGCGGTGGAGCTCGGCCGCTGGCCCGTCGAGGAACTGTGGGACGCGTATGCGGACGATGCCGCGCAGCATCTCGTGATGCCGCATGTCGGCGGCCGCCGCTACATTCCCGACTGGCACCATCCGGAACTTGAACGGCTCGTCGAGATTGCGTCGTCGTGGGGCCACTTCGGCTGGCTGTACCAAGACGTGATCGAACGCGGCTACCAGCTCGGCGTCGCGGCCAGCGGCGACGAACATCGTGGCCGGCCGGGCGGCGGCGCACCGGGCGTGCAAGTGTTCGGCGTACATGGCGGGCTGACGGGCGTACTGTCGCCCGCGCTCGATCGCAAGCACGTCGGCGAAGCGCTGCGCGCGCGCCGCACATGGGCGACCACCGGCGAGCACAGTGCGCTGCTGGTGCGCTGCGGCGATCGCTGGCAAGGCGACGCGTTCGCGCACCGGGGGCCGGCGCGGCTCGACTACCGGCTACTCGGCCAGTCGGGCTGGGAATACGTGGCCGCGTACGATCACGACGGTCTGCTATGGGAACGCAACCTGCATGCGGAACTCGGCTACGCGGAACGCCTGGTGCGGGTGCGCTGGGGCGGCGCACGCATTCGCGATCGCTATCGCTGGGCCGCATGGCGCGGCCGGATCAGGATCGTCAACGGCACGATCCACCGTTTCGGATCGAACGGGTTCGAGCATGTCGAGGAATCGGCATGGCGTAGCGGCGCGACCGACGTCGAATTCCGCAGCGACACCTACGGCGACGCCGACAGCATCGAGCTCGACATCGGCAATCTCGCCGCGGCGACGATCGTGGTCGAAGGCACGATCGACAGCTTCGCGAAGGTCGGCGATCCGCTGCAGCGCAACCCGTTCGTGCACGCGCCCGCGTTCCGCTTCGAAATCAGCGGCGCGGAGCTGCTCGCGCGCGGGACGGCAACGCATGCACTCGGCGGCACGGAGCTGTTCGTCGCGGTCGAGCGCCTGACGGACCACGCACTGCCCGTCGACCTGGCCGGCAGCATCGACGTCGCGCCGCGCAACGCATCGTTCGGATTCCGTCCGGTCTATTTCTTCGGGCGCCAGCGTAACGACAGCAAGGTGTGGTCGTCCGCGCAGTTCATTCGTTTTGAAGAAGAATAAGTCGCGGGCCACACGCAGTTGAGATGCGGCGAGCGCCGGCGCGGGGCGCCTGTCCCATCAACGAAAAAGCCCGGCCCGCATCGAAGCGGGCCGGGCCTTCGTGGTAAGCGTATCGCTTACAGCGCGCCGCCTTGTGCCGACGCCGAGCCCTTCACGCCGACCGACGCGCCGCCCTGCACCGCGTTCGTCGCGCCTTCGAGCGCTTCGCCGGCCTTCGCCTTCGCGCTGCCGGCGACATCGCCCGCCGTCGACACCGCGCCTTGCGCATGGCTCTTCGCCGAGCTCGCTACGTGCTTCACGTGTGCCTTCGTCGCATGCGCGGCCGATGCAGCCGCATCCTTCGCCGAGCCGGCAGCCGAGCCGACTGCTTGCGTCGCGCCGCCGACCGCATTGCCGGCTGCCGCGCCGACACCGCCGACCGTCTTGCCGACGCCGTGCAGTGCACCGCCAACGAGGTTGCCCGCGCCCGAACCCGAGCCCGCTGCATTCGCGCCCGCACCGGCCTGCACGCCCACGCCGCCGCCGAGCAGCGGCGTCTGGACCTGTGCGCCGACGCCGGCGGAACCCTCTGCGCCCGTCTGGGCCGTTTGTGCGAAAGCAGCCGATGCGATTGCCGTCAGCGCGGCGCCAAGCAGAATCGTGCGAATCTTGTTCATGGTCATTCTCCCCAAAGACGTTGTTGCTGCGGGCCGCTTCGTGCGGCTTGTCGCATGCCTCACCGCGACGTGCGGCAGGTGGAGCTAATGTAGCGGCGTCCGCGCTCAAAACCGTCGAATTGCGGGGACTGTTACTTCCGTTGCAAATGCTGACGATTGACTCACACTGTTTGACAATCGACGCGGCCAGCCCGTGAGTCGCGCGACCTATGGATGCCGGTCGCACAGGATTGCCGGCGCTGCCACGTTGCGGATATAAATCCTGCATGGACATGAATCGCTGGACTCAAGACCCCGTCGGCGCGTTTCGCGCATGGCAGGAAACGGCCGCGACCGGTGCCGGCCGCCGGCCGTTCGCGCCGCGATCGGTCGTGCAGCACGTGGCGATGTTCGAACGGTTCCTGCGCCATCTGGTCGCGCAGCGCGTATCGCTGGCGACGTTCGGTCCCGATCACGTCGCAACGTTTCTGACCGAGCTCGAACGGAGCTGCGCGCCGGGCACGTCGACGCGCGTGCGCTATGCGAAGCTGATCGAGCGGCTATCCCGGCATCTCGTGGAAACGGGCGTGCGAACGCGCCACCCCGCCGGCCGAACGACGCGCGATCTCGCATGGCCCGATGGCGAACCGGAACCGTGCTACCTGTCGGCCGATGCCGACGCCGCGCTGCAGCGCCACGTTCAGCCACGCCCGGACGATACGGCGGTCGCCTGCCGGAACCGCGCGATCGTCGCGCTGCTGCTCGCGAGCGGCATCACGTCGGCCGAGATTCGCGCCGTGACCCGCGATGCGCTCGATCTCGACGCCCGGCCGCCGGCGCTCGTCGTGCCGCGCCATCGCGCACGGCCGGCGCGAACGATTGCACTCGCGTCGTTTGCGTGGGCGCCGCTCGCCGCATGGCGGTCGATTTCGGCCGATGCGCGAACATCGCCGCTGCTGTTTCCCGCACCGCGCGGCGGCGCAATGAACGACATGTTCCTGCTACTCGTCGTGCGCGACGCGCTGACCTCGATCGGCTTTCACGCGACCGACCTGAGCCCGCGCGTGCTGCGCAATACGTATGCGCGCCGCCAGTTGCTCGACGGCCGTCCGCATGCCGACGTCAGCGCGATGCTTGGCCTCGCCAGTTCACGAACGGTCACGCGCATCCGACAGACGCTGGCACCCGATGCAGCGGCAGAGCGCGCCGCACGCGAACGCTGAGCGGCATCGCGCATGCGACGCCGCACAACCGGCGTTACGCTCCCTTGTCCGAGTGGACCAGCCGCAGAATCCGGCTGTCGTACGGCGATTGCATGACTTCCGCAATCCGGATTTCGGCCGCCGCGGGATGCAGCGGATTCAACAGGAAGTTGTGTGCGTGCGGCACGACGACGCTCGGCACGCGCAACAATGCACTTGGTTGCGTGTGCAACCATTCCGTGCCGGCGCTGCGGGTCCAGTCGACGTCATCGCGCCAGTCGGCCGGCGCATCGCCTTCCGCGATCTCGGCAACGTCCACCGATTCGGGCACTTCGATACGAAGCAACTGGTATCCGGTAGGCAATTGCGCGACGGTGGCGATTTCGAAATGCACCAGCGTTTCGAGCAGTGCGAGCGCCGGATGCTCGGCGAGATAGACGACCGGCTGCCCGGCAAAATGCCAGCGCCCGCCGGCCCGCAATCCGCCAACGCCTTTCAGGTCCGCGTAATTGCTGATCCGCCACAGCGTCGTCAAGCGAAGTACCCCTCGTCGATCTGCGTGAGCGCCTCTTCGACCAGTCGCGCGCCGTGCTCCGTGCTCGACATGTCGAGCGACGTGCGCCCGCCGAAACGCTGGAGCCCGTTGCGCAGCCATGCCATCGCCTTGTCCTGGTCGCCGAACGTGGCCGTCGCTTGCGCAACGATGCGTGCGAGCCGGATCGCCTTGTCGGATTCCTCCGGCGACAGGCGCTCGTGCGCCTGACGGCGATGACTCAACGTGCGGCGCGGGATGATGAAGGCGAGCTCGTCCGACTTGAGTCCGCGCTCCGACAGCCGGTCGATCACCGCGACGTCGACACGCGCACTCGCCAGCTCGGCGAGATCGGCACCCGAGCGCACCCGGATCGCGAGCAGCTGCTCGAGGATCGTGAATTCGGCCTGGCGCGGATGCGCGACGCCCGAAGGATGGAATGCGATCGTGCTCATGACTCTTCTCCGGCAATTTGCCCATTCATTATAGGCGTTTTGCCGCAAGCATGCGGATTCGGGTCGCCGAGCCCCCAAGGAGGCTCCGTCGCCGACGCCGCGAAAGCCGTTCGCGGTACGTCGCGCCGTGCCCAGACGCGTTCTCCGGCGGCCGCGAATCGCAGATTCGCCTCGGAGGCGCCCGGGCGGGCGCTCAGTATATAAAGTCAGCGGTTCACGTCACACGATTGTCACGTAACAACCCACTGTTCCTGCAAACGATCCTTGCCGAAACCGGCGCGCATCCAGGCCGTGGCCCGGAGCACGACGCGTATCGCACCGGCCGTTCCGAACCGCCGTCCTCCAGCCGGCACCGGTCAACCACCCCACGCCGATGAGCGAATCACGCTGCAGAAATTGCCCGCACGGAAATGCGGATCCTTGTCGGCCAGCACATCGGCCTTCACGTTGCCGAACGTCGTGTCCGGCTTGTGCCGGATACCGTCGTAGAAGGCCTGGATGATGTCCTCCTTGAAATGCGGCGTGCGCGGATGCGCGCGGACGATGGCCTCGCGCTCGACGTCGCTGTATTCGGGATACGCGAGGCCCAGCACGTCCATCTCGACGCCGGCCGTCACGAGCGCCACGACCGGATGCATGTGCTGCGGAATCCCGGGCGTCGTGTGCAGCGCGATAGCGGTCCATACGATGTCGATGTCCTGTTGCGAAATCCCCTTGCTCTTCAGGAAATCGCGGGCAGCGTTCGCGCCGTCCACTTCGAATCGCTCGCACGTGCTGCTGTGCCGATGCGTGAGCCCCATGTCGTGGAACATGCAGCCGCAATAAAGCAGCTCGGGATCGTAGACGAGCCCGCGGCGCTGGCCGGCCAGCGCGGCGAAGTAGTAGACGCGGCTCGAGTGATGAAACAGCAGTTCGGACTCGGTATCCCGCACGAGTTCGGTAATCTCGCGAGCCATCTGGCTGTCGGGAAGGGTGATGCCGGCAACGTTCACAGTCATGATCGACCTCCATTGAAGACAGCATCCATTCTCCGAAGCCCGGGATATGTCATCAATCGACGTATTACGACAAATCCTGCCATTTCGCGCGATCGACAGCCATCGACGCAGACACTACGAACACACGCGCGAAATGCGCCGCTGGCCGCTCGCCTCATCCCGCTGCGCGCCTATACTGCTACCGGTCATACTGGACACAGCGTCACAACACGCAACCGAACATGCCGAAGGTCGTGGGAATTTTTGCGGTGCCGGGCGTACAACTGCTCGACGTCTCCGCGCCGCTCGACGTATTCGCACAGGCGAACGCCGAATGCGGGAAGCCGTTCTATACGTTGCGAATCATTGCGAGCGAGTCGGGCCCGATCCGCACATCGTCCGGTGCGCAGTTGCTGGCCGACTGGATCGCGCCCGACATACCCGAACGCATCGATACGCTGCTCGTCGCCGGTGCGCCGGGTGCGAGCCGGATCGCACTGCGAACCGACGTTCTCGCATGGCTGCGATCGGCGGCCGTGCAAAGCAAGCGGTATGGCTCGATCTGCACCGGCGCATTCATCCTCGCGGCGACCGGCCTGCTGAAAGGACGACGCCTGACCACGCACTGGGCCGCCGCCGACACACTCGCCCAAGCGTATCCGTCGCTCACGGTCGAGGCCGACGCGCTGTACGTGCGCGACGGCAAGCTGCGCACCGGGGCCGGTGTTACGGCCGGCCTCGATCTCGCGCTCGCGCTGGTCGAGGAAGATCTCGGCCGCGAAATCGCGCGGCGCGTCGCCGCGCAGCTCGTCATGTTCTTCAAGCGTCCGGGCGGACAGCTCCAGTTCAGCCGCAGCGGCGAAGCACGGCCGGCCGGGCGCTCGGTGCTGCAGGAAGTCCAGCGCTGGGTCGCGAACCATCCCGAACTCGAGCACTCGGTAGCGGGACTGGCGAAGCACGCGGGCATGAGCCCACGCCACTTCGCGCGACTCTTCCGTGCGGAGGTCGGCATGACGCCGGCCGCATGGGTCGAGGCGACACGCATCTCGGCGGCCCGGCAGCTGCTCGAAAGCGGACATCACACGCCGAAGCAGGTCGCCGCGAAATGCGGCTTCGCGAACGTCGATACGCTCAGAAGGTCGTTTGCGAGACATGTCGGGATCACGCCAGCCGAATACCGGAAACGGCAGGCAGTCGTCGGCGAGTGATGCGATGCGCGCGGCGACGCGGCGCAAAAATTCCCGTCGATGCGTGGACGAGACGGTCGCCATGAAGTTCAAAAGCCATGGAGCGAGCGCGTTTCAAGTTCGCCCCAAAATGCTTCGTTATTCGATTCAATCGGGTTCTGCCGCGATTCGAATCGGCATGCGCCGGATACGCGCGCACTTCTCTCGCGCACTTTTCTCGCGCGATTGATCGTCAACTCCCGATCGTCGAATCGGCGCCGGTATGCCGCGCGAATCGGCGGTATCCGCGACACCCGCCCGCCGCACCTGGAATCATCGGACGAAATGGCGCTTCGGCTCGAATCGTTTACTCAGTTGCAACAATTATTCGTCGGAACGCGTATTTCCGGCCGGTATCGCGATCGCTACGATGCAATCAACCGCTCGACGCGACAAGCGAAGCGCGAAGTCTACGAAAACCGGAGGTCACCATGAAGTCGTTCATCTACGCAGTCGCCGCTGCCACCGCGCTCACCGCATCCGCCGGCGCATTCGCCCAGTCGAACCCGTCGGGCCAGCTCACGCGTGCCCAGGTCCGCGCAGAACTCGTTCAGCTGGAACAGGCCGGTTACAAGCCGGAAGTGTCGGACGCGCACTACCCGAATGCACTGCAGACCGCGCAGGCGCGCGTCACGAACAACGACGCAACGGGTTACGGCGTCCAGGCCGCCGCCGGCGTGCGTGGCGGCCGCGCGATCGCGGTCAAGCAGAACGCACGCGACTCGGTCTATTTCGGCCAGTAAGACGACGCCCCACGGCGCGTACCTCGATACGCCCGCTGTCGCCGACGAAACACCCCGCTCCCGGTCATCGGGGCGGGGTGTTTCGTTTGCGGCGCCGGTGACATGCGCGCCGAACGATGCGCGGCGCACGGTCGTGCAACACGCGATCGGCGCGGCCCGGCGCCGTTCGCGCAGCGCGCCGGCGTTTGCGCATAGAATGGCCGCGTGGTCGGCGCCGGCCGAAGCGAACGCGAGAGAAACCTCGAGTCACCGGGCATACCGCACTCGCTGGCCGACCCGATGCCGCACTCATCGCATTTTTCGAAAAGGAGCGGTTTCATGTCTCAAACATCCGGTTCCATGATCACGTTTCGCCGCCCCGACGGGCAGGAACTGCAGGGCTACCTCGCGACGCCAGAAAAGACCGAAGGCGCGCCCGCGGTCGTCGTCATCCAGGAATGGTGGGGCCTGAATGACCAGATTCGCGGCGTCGCCGATCGCCTCGCGCGCTGCGGCTACTTCGCGCTCGTGCCCGATCTGTATCGCGGCAAGTCGACGGTCGAGGAGGAAGAGGCACACCATCTGATGACCGGCCTCGATTTCGGCGATGCCGCATCGCAGGACATTCCCGGCGCCGTGCAATATCTGAAGACACGCGCATCGCGCGTCGCGGTCACCGGCTTCTGCATGGGCGGCGCACTCACGCTGCTGTCGCTGCAGTTCGCCGACGCGGATGCCGGCGTCACGTGGTACGGCTTCCCTCCGCTCGACTACCTCGATCCGTCGAAGATCAAGGTGCCGCTGATGGGGCACTGGGGTACGCAGGATGCGTTCTTCGCGATCGATCAGGTCGATGCGCTGGAGAAGAAGCTGACCGACGCGAAGGTCGGCATCGAGTTCCACCGCTATCTCGCGCATCATGCGTTCGCGAACGAAACGGCTGTCGGCGCGGGCCGCATCGCCGGCACGCAGTTCGATCCGGTGTGGTCGCAGATCGCGTGGGATCGCACGCTCACGTTCTTCGGGCGTACGCTCTGGAACAAGCAGCAGTAACACCGCCGCGCAATCACGGTTGCCGTGCGATGTCGCACGGCAATCGAAACGCCACGGACATGCATCCGTGGCGTTTTGTCGTTTACCGGTAGCGAATGGTCCGCTACGCGAGCGCCGGCGGCGCTGCCTGGCTGACGTCGACGCGTTTGGGCAGGATGCCGGCCCGATAGAACACGTCGGCGATGCGCTGCTGGTACGCGAGCGTCTCGCGCGTCACGGGTTCGACACCGAAGCGCGCACGACGGAATGCGAGCGCCACGGCCGGCTCCGGAATGCCCCACAGCTTCGAGAACTCGGCCGCGCCTTGCGCGCGGTTCGCGTCGAGCCATCGCTGGATCGTCGCCAGTTCGGACACGGTCGCGCCCAGCACGTCGGCATTGTGCTGCGCATAGGTGCGCGATGCGAAGTAGTAGCTGCGATTCTCGACGAGCCCGGTGCCGTCCGCGACGATGCGAGCGCCCAAGGTCTGCTGGACGACCGCAAGATACGGATCCCAGATGATCCATGCATCGACCGAGCGATTCTCGAATGCCGCACGCGCGTCGGACGGCGCCAGCCAGACCGGCCTGACGTCCGCATAGTCGAGCTTCGCCGCCTGCAGCAAACGCACCAGCAGGAAGTGCGTGTTCGATCCCTTCACCAATGCGATGCGCTTGCCGCGCAGATCCGCGAACGTCTTGACCGGCGAATCCTTCGCGACGACCACCGCCTCGGTCGCGGGTCCGGCCGGCGTCTGCGCGTAATAGACGAGCGGCGCGCCTGCCGCCAGCGCGAAGATCGGCGGTGCCTCGCCGACATCGCCGAAGTCGATCGACCCGGCGTTGAGCGCCTCGAGCTGCGGCGGCCCCGACGGGAACTCCGTCCACGTGACGTTCACGCCCAGGGTCGCGAGCCTCGTCTGCAGCGTGCCTCTCGCTTTCAGCAGGCTGAGCGGCCCCTTCTGGTAGCCGATGCGCAGCGTGCGCGCACCTGCCGTATCGGCAAGCGCGAAGCGCGGCTGGGCAGCGCCCGCCGCGAGCGCCAGACCGGCCTGAAGAAGCCGGCGGCGGGATCGGGATAGTCGGTCTGACATGGTGTCCTGTATTCGATGGGAAGCGCGCCGACGAGCACGGTGGCGCGTGTCGAACCGATTCTAGGGCGTCGACGCTTCGCACCGAACCAACGATGTCCGATATCGAAAGCAGGGGTTTTCATAACGCATGCATCGGGCGATGCAAACGATCGGAGACGTCGCGTCGACGCGGCCCCCCATCAACTTCGCAATACGAAGCATTCGGCACGCGGCCACGCCGGTTCGTCAACGACAGGACGTGCGTCGCGCCATTCGGCCCGGCACACGCGCCCGTCTTCGCTCAGGACGTGCAGGAACCGCGCAGCGCGGCTTCATCGGCGGACAGCATTTCGGGCACGCATTCCCGCAGGAAATCGACGAACGTACGGATCTTCGCATCGAGATACTGGCGCGACGCGTACAGCGTGTAGACCGTCAGCTTCTGCAAACGATACTCGGGCAATACGCGAACCAGTGCACCGCTCGCGAGTGCGGGCACCGCGCTCGACATCGGCAACGAGCCGATTCCGAGGCCGGCGCGCAGCGCGGCGCCGAGTGCATCGGCGATGTTGACCTGAAAATCGGGCAGCGGCAGTTCGAATGTCTCGCGACCGTTGGGACCGTCGAGATGCCAGCGGTCGCGCGGAAATATCGGCGTGACGATCTGCAGGCACGAATGCGCTTCGAGATCGCGCACGGTGCGTGGCGTGCCGCGCTCGTTCAGATAGGCGGGCGACGCGCACAGCACGCTGTGCACGTCACCGAGACGCTGCGATACCAGTCCGGAATCGGGCAGCTCCGTCGTGCTCAGTTGCAGCGACACGTCGTAGCCTTCGTCGATGATGTCCGGCACGTGCTGCGACAGCGTGAGCTCGACCGCCACCGACGGGTAACGCTGCCGGTATCGCACGACCGCGGGCACCAGGTAGGCCTGCCCGAAACTCGTCGTCGCATGCACATGCAGGCGGCCCGACGGCTTCGCCTGCGCGTCGGCGGCCTCGGCTTCCGCTTCGTCGATATAGCCGAGAATGCGCTGGCACCGGTCGAGATAGCGCTGCCCGGCATCGGTCAATGCAATGCGGCGCGTGCTCCGGTTGAGCAGGCGCGTGCGCAGGTGGGTTTCGAGTTGCGCGACCGAACGCGATGCGTAGGCGGTGGTGATGTCCAGGCGCTGGGCCGCGCTCGTGAAGCTGCCCTCCTCCGCCACCCGGACGAAAATGCGCATCATCTGTAACGTGTCCATCGACATGTCCCCGGGATTGAAATCGCTTCGCAGCGGCGCCCGCCCCGGCACTAGCCGGTCTGGCGCGAATTGTGCGGAACAGTACCGCAGCGGTGCAGGCGTGTCCAGTTTGCCGTGTGCGCGGGCGGCGCACCGTCGTCGTGCGCGCCAACCGATGTCCCGCGGCGACCGTCAGCCGACCGGTCCAGCCCGCATCGCGGCGGCCCGCCGAGCCGGCATGGCGCGCGCAGCGGCGCGTTCAGGCCGCGCCGAACGGGTTGCTCAGCACGATCGTGTCGTCGCGCTCGGCGCCGGTCGTGATCATCGATACGGGCACGCCGGCGACCGCCTCGACCCGCGCGATGAAATCCTGCGCGGCGCGCGGCAGCGCCGCACGGTCGCGCACGCCCTTCACCGTGCCATCCCACCCGGGGAATCGCTCGTAGACCGGCTTCGCACGTGCCTGCGCATCGACGCTCGCGGGCAAATGGTCGACGCGGGCGCCGTCGAGTTCGTAGCCGACGCACAGCTCGATCGACGTGAAGCCGTCGAGCACGTCGAGCTTGGTGAGTGCGAGCGAATCGATGCCCGAGATTCGCACGGCCTGCCGCAACTGCGCGGCATCGAGCCATCCGCAGCGGCGCGGCCGCCCCGTGTTGACGCCGAACTCCTGCCCGCGCGCGCGCAGCGTTTCGCCCGTGGCGTCGGTCAGCTCGGTGAGGAACGGGCCGCCGCCGACGCGCGTCGCATACGCCTTCGTCACGCCCAGCACGTGACCGAGCTTCGCGGCACCCAGGCCCGTGCCGGCGGCGGCGGCCGATGCAACGGTGCCCGACGACGTCACGAACGGATAAGTGCCCCAGTCGATGTCGAGCATCACGGCCTGCGAGCCCTCGAACAGGATCCGCTCGCCGCGGTCGGTCGCGTCGTTCAGGTCGGCCCACACGGGACGCACGAACGGCAGAATCTGCGGCGCGATGTCGACGAGCATCGCGAGCATCGCGTCGCGCGCGCACGGCTCGAGCCCCAGGCCGAGAAACCACGCATTGTGGTGATCGACCAGCACGTCGAGCTTGTCGGCGAGCCGGCCCGGTTCGGCCAAATCGGCGACGCGCAGCCCGCGGCGACCGACCTTGTCCTCATAGGCCGGCCCGATCCCGCGCAGCGTGGTGCCGATGGGTTCGCGACGCAGACGCTCCTGCGCCTCGTCGATCGCACGGTGAATCGGCAGCACGAGCGTCGCATTCTCCGCAATCGACAGATTGTCGGGCGTGACCGACAGCCCGAGGTCCGCCATCCGGCCGATCTCGGCCAGCAGCGCCTCGGGATCGAGCGCCACGCCGTTGCCGATCACGCCGCGTTTGCCGCGCACGATGCCGCTCGGCAGCAGCGCGAGCTTGTACGTCTTGTTGCCGACCACCAGCGTATGGCCCGCGTTGTGGCCGCCGTTGTAGCGCGCGACGAGATCGGCCTGCGCCGCCAGCCAGTCCACGACGCGCCCCTTGCCTTCGTCGCCCCATTGCGCGCCCACTACGACCACGTTCGACATGCTCCATACTCCGTGTGAGAATTTCAGACAGATATATCGGCCGCGATGGCCGTTTGTGTGCCATATTGGCTGAGCAGGATCGCCCGATCAAACGATTAAATCTGAGCAATCACGTGAGTAAAATTCACGCGAATAACGAATGGCCCGACGACTTCCCCCGTTGAACTCGCTGCGCGCGTTCGAAGCGGCCGCCCGGCTCGGCAGCTTCACGCTCGCCGCCGACGAGCTGTGCGTCACGCATGGCGCGATCAGCCGGCATGTGCAGCAACTCGAGACGTGGCTTGACCGGCCGCTGTTCGAACGGCACAACCGGCGCGTCGAGCTGACCGATGCCGGCCGCGCGTACCTCGCCGAGGTCGGCGCATCGTTCGACCGTATCGCGCTCGCCACCGTGCAGCATTTCGGTCAGGGGCAGCAGCGCGTGCTGCGCGTGAGCGCACCCGCGACGTTTTCGCTGCGCTGGCTCGTGCCGAAGCTGTCGTCGTTCCAGGTCGCCCATCCCGCGATCGAGGTCCGGCTGTCGACGTCGAACGAGCCGATCGAGAAGTTGCGCGACAAGGTCGACCTGATCGTGCGTGGCGGCCCGCAAGCCATCGACGGATATGTTGCCGAGGAATTCCTGTCCGAAGTGCGGTTGCCCGTATGCGCGCCGAAACTCCTCGAGGGCCGGCCGTTGCGCACGCCGGCCGACCTTGCCGACTTCACGCTGCTGCATGCGGCGACCTATCCCGGCATGTGGCCCGAATGGCTTGCGGCGGCCGGGCACGCGAACCTGGTGCCGCGAAACTCGCTCACGCTCGAGCACTTCTACCTGACGCTGCAAGGCGCGCTCGATGGCCTCGGCGTCGCGATGGGGCCGATCGCGCTCGTCGCGGACGACATCGCCGAGGGCCGCCTGGTGCAGCCGTTCAGCGAACCGGCGCTGCCGCCGTGGCGCTATTTCACTTATGTGGCAGCCGCGCGTGCGCAGGATGAAGCCGTGCGGGCATTCAAGGACTGGCTGAAAGCGACGGGGAATGCAGTGGCCGCGAACGCGCGGCGTTGACCATGCCGGCGACGGCGGGAACGTCGCTTGAGTGTGTGCCCGGCCTCGTTCGCGCCACGGTTCGCATGCTCATCGATTGTCGACGCAGGCATTTCACCGATATCGTTCGCATTCCGTATAAATACATGAGAAGACCGGGATATGCCGTGCGCTGTGTTTGCTCATGCAGCATGGACAGGTTTCAGCGCATGTCGCACGTGCCGCGCCAACGGCGCGAGCGAACGCATGACGATCAGATAATCGGCAATCGTCGCAGAGACCGGCACCTCGTCACCGAACAGAGGATTCCGAATCAAATAATGCGAATGTGGCGCTGCATCAGACGCGCACACGCATCGTGTTTTCACGGCACAAACGACAAACCCCGGCGCGAGGCCGGGGTTTGCCGTACGACGGGACGCTTACTGGCTTGCGCCAGCGGCTTCACCCGCCTTCTTCTGAGCGTTCTGCAGGTTCTGCGGATAGTTCGGATCGTTGGCCGCCGGCTTGTAACCAGCGTCTTCGAGCTTCTTCAGTTCGGCGGTGTTCTTCGCGCGCGCTGCCTTGTGTTCGGCTTTGCGTTTTGCCCGTGCTGCCTTGCGTGCCTCACGCTTCGCGGCTTTCGCGTCCTGGGCAGCCGGTGCGCTGGCGTCGGTCTGCGCAAACACCGGAGCTGCCGAGCCGAAGAGGAAAGCGGCTGCCGTAGCAGCCAGCGTGAGTTTTCTGATCTGGATTCGCATCGCTGAACTCTCTTTTCTGATTGATCACGGAATGAAAGTACATCGAGATACCGCCCCTGCTCCCGATCGGTCTTCATGTCGCGATCAGGGCCTTTGCATCATAACCGCGTTACGAAAAATGTGGCGCCATCGTGCAAAGATTCATGGGAATACGCATATGCGAATCGCCACGCGTCGTCGTCCGCCGCACGCGCATGAGCCTCGTCTCTTGCACGATAACGCGTCGATGCATCGCGCCTGCGGCGGTCCGACATGTCGATCGCGGCAACCGTGTGACGAACCGGATCGTTCCATCGGTCCGACGCGAGTCGTCCATGAAGACGAAGTTCGTTTCTGTGCTTCGTGTGCCGGCATCGCGCTAATGGTTTCGTCCCGGAATCGGCGCTCGCGCAACGTGATCGTCGTTCGGCGAGCCGGCGCACCGGTGGAAGCGCGGACCTGTGTGCGACGCTGTGTATTGCGTCCACTGGAACCGCGGCGTCTCCCATAAACGACCACGATTGCTTCCGTGCCAGGTGCGGCGCGTTCGTCGCAACCTCATGCGTGAATGATCGGGTAACCGGTCGCTGCACGAACGGTTACCTGTCCGGTGTCTTTCGTCACCGGTTGTGGGATGGGACGTTTACGTGCAGAGACGACTTTGCGGAATGGTGAAGGCTTCGAGCGGCATGCGTTCACGGATGCGCTCGAGGATTCCCGATGCCGTGTATGGCGAGCGCGCGTCGCGCGGCGCCATTCGGCGTCGTGCGGCGTCTTGCAGTGCGGCAGACGCGTCGATTCGTTCGCCGCTGCGCGCCCGGCTCGCGGTTTTCCGCGTCCGGCGCGCAGAACCCGCGATGACCTGCCACCGCTGCGGCACCCTTCGTCGGTGAGCTTTTACAGGATGCGTTGACGGTCAACGGTGAGAATGTTCGGGACTTGAGCAAGCATCCGATGAGGGTGAGTCTCGCTACGACACCCGGCTTACGTTCGCGGCGATGCCGAAAGTGGCGCGATTCAGCCGCCGCGGATCCGTCGTCGCTGGCACAGCCGACAGATCGCAACGCAGTTGCGGCAATTCCAAAGGTAGAAGAATGTGTGGGCGAACGGAGCAGGTCGCTGTCGGCCAGTCTCGTGCCGGCACAGCATACGGATCGGGAAATGCCGGGAGGGCTCTGTCACGGTAGTCGAAGACTTCTCTCGGGAAAACCGGCAGCGGGCACGAAAAAATCCGCTTGCGGTTTGATTCCGGAGATTTCTTGCTGTCGTGGCAGAAACCGGCGGCGATCGAACGTCGCCTCCGGAGATCGTTTTGCGCGGGTCGCGTCGACCGATGCCGGCTGCTTTGCCTGTTTTCCGTTCCCATAGCCGGGAACCTAACAATCCAAAACGCCGATTTCTTCCCATAAGTTTCTACGTTTGACGTGTTGTGAGTGGGTACTTACCTCCTCTGGAAAGCCTTGCCACGCTTGAAGCGCCCACCGCTGCAGCTCACATGCGCGGTCACCTATAGGGCTGAAGCCTGGACGATTGCGCATGCGACTCGCAGGAGGATGGCTTGGGTAGCGGTTTATGGGGGTTGCTTTTCTGCACAGGCACACGTGTGTTTACATCTTTGGTAAACCACGTTTACTTCTTTAACTACTTTTAGCAGGCTCACAGCCTTGTCTGGCAAGGGTTTGACGGGTGTTCGGTACCCATTTATGGGAGCACAGGCGGACGAGTATGGGGCTTCAGGTCTGTGGATTTGGGGAATCGGGTACCGCGTTGTGGGAAACAGGGGTTGTGGATATGGGGCACGCGTAGCCTGTTATGGGAATCCGGGTCAAAAACGCTTCAGGTAGCCGTTTGTGGGGCACTGTATGGGTAGCCGGTTATGGGGCTTCGTCGCTGGGTCTTTTACCGCTTTGCCGCCTCGCGGTTTGTGTGAGGTTACCTTTTATGGGGCGGATTTTAAGGTAGCCGTTTATGGGGCTCTACCTGCGCGGCCGGTCTGACTTTGCCGGGCTTGGGGGACGAGGTATCCCACAAACAGGATCGTTGTGGGTGAAAGGTTACCTTCTATGGGGAGATCTGTAGGTAGTCATCCATGGGAGCAATTTCGCCGGCCGGGTCCGACATGTCGACAAATCAGGCGGCCCGCGAATTTCCACAGGTACCCGTCCATGGGAAGCGTCAAAGGTACCGCGTTATGGGAGCAATGCGGATCGTGTTGCACGGCACCAAGAACGGGGCGGGCAGATCCTGTTCCACCGAATTCTGTCCCATGGACGGGTACCTAAAACTAGGCAAGTCTCGTGCCGGATTCCGCAGCTGCATCGCACAGGTAGCAGGATTTGGGAGCGTTTTTGGCGGAAAGGTATATGGATATGGGATGTCATCGTGCCGATGAAACGGCCAATTTCCGTTTCATTACAAGGCTTTATCGAAGACAGTGAAAGTAATGCTGGAGAAACACACGTTGCTCAGCGGCCCGAAAAGGTATAAAGTCCGCCATCAATAAGGTCACCTTCACCGGACAACACGATGCCGCGCAAGCCCGCAATCAAAGGCTCCGACAAGCAGGTTTCGCTATTTCAGACGCCCGAGCCTCCCGATCTGCTGCGCAAGGCGGTCCAGGCAATTCATATCGCTCCGAAGTCCGGAAAGATCGGCCTGCAGCAGCGCAAGATGTTCAGCTCGCTGATCAAGAACGCCCTTCGTCAGGAAGCGTTCGAACCCGGCCGCACGAGCTTCTCGATCTCGATCGCTGCGCTGTCGCACGAGAGCGGGTTGAACAGCAACAACACCAAGTACGTGAAAGACACGGTCAACTCGCTGATCAGTACCGTCGTCAACTGGGACTACCTGGCCGCCGACCGCTCGACGGTGTGGAAGGCGTCCGGCCTGCTCGCGGGCGCCGAGCTCGAGCAATCGGTGCTGAAGTACAGCTTCTCCGACCAGATTCGCAGCGAGCTGCTCAATCCGGAGATCTATGCGTTGATCGATATGCGGATTGCGCGCGAGTTTCGCCGTTCGCACTCGCTGGCCTTGTGGGAAAACACGGTGCGCTACGAGGGGATCGGCATCACCGCGAAGATTCCGCTGCCGAAATTCCGGGATCTGATTCTCGGCCAGGACAAGGCATCGCAGTCGTACAAGGAATACAAGCTCTTCAAGAGCAAGGTCCTGGTGCCGTGCATTCAGGAGGTGAACGAAGTTTCCGACCATACGCTCGAGCTGATCGAACACAAGTCAGGTCGCAGCGTCGAGGCCGTCCAGTTCAAGGTGACGCGCAAGCAGAGCGCCGATACCGTCGAGGAAGGGGACGTCAAGAACGAGGCGCTGATCGACGAGGTCGCCAAGTTCGGGATCCCGCGTTCGGAAGCGCGCCGTTTGATCACGCAGTATGGTGTCCAGCGGATCAAGGCCGCGATCGCCTATACGCTCAATCGGACTACGAAGAAGAACGCGGCACCCGTCGACAACGTGGCCGCGTATTTCCGCAAGGCGCTCACGCACGGCTACACGCTGGCCGATGGGCAGGGGACCGAAACGGCTGCGCCGGCGAAAGAATCTGCGCAGAGCAAGCAGGAACAGATTCGCGACAAATACCTGGCCGCGAAGGTCGACGAAGCCGGTGCGTATTTCCGCGAGCTCGAGATCGACGATCAGACCAAGCTGATCGAGCGCTACAACGAGACGGTGGCGGGATCGAAGGATCTGACGCTGTCGCCGAAGAAGAAGGCGAGCAAGCTCGCGCAAACCAGTTTCTTCCGGTGGCTGGCGCTCGACACCTGGGGCGAGCCGACTTCGGACGACTTGCTGGAATTCCTGCTGAAAAGCAGTCTCGCGACGAACTGAAGAACTGAACGAAGGCCTCGCAGCTTCGCATGAACCGTGCACCGGGATTCTTCCGGCTGTCCCGGTGCCATGCCGGTGCGAGGCCTTTGCTTCGGCCGCTACTTTTGCGCGCAGGCCGCCAGTTCCGCGACGTACGCGTCGATCACCGTCTTGAGCCGGTCGGCGAGCGCTTCCTGCTGCGAGGCGTCGACCCCCTTCAGTTGCAGATCCAGACGCCCGTCCGGATAGGTCTTCAGTTGACCGATCGCGCGCGATTCCAGCGCAAAATCGTGGCGGACGCTGTAACGCGTGCGCCCCGACTTCTTGTTGCCGTCGCTCTGCGCGCGCAGGAAATTTTCGAGGTCGCGCACCGACTTTTTCCGGTCGATCACTGCCGTGAGCAGACGGTCGGCAGCCGGTTCGCCCAGGCGCTCGAAGATCAGCTTCAGGAAGTACGCCGCCTGCAGGCCGACCACGTCGTTCGCGCCGGCCATCCGTTCGAGCAGCGTGTTCGGCAACGCGTTCAGCGACAGCGTCTTGCTGATCGATGCCTTGTCCTTGCCGATCTTTTCCGCGAGCGTGTTCTGATCCGGAAACACCTTTTCGTCGAGCAGGCGCTTCCATGCGACGGCATCGTCGAAGATGGTCTGGCGTTCGTGGTCGTGGTTCGCACGATACGCGATCGTATAGAGTTGCTCGGGCGTATGGTCCGTGCGGAACGTCGCGTTGATCGTCTCGTCGCCGTTGATGCTCGTCGCGCGCAAGCGGCGCTGCCCGTCGATCACCACGAGCTTGCCGGGGAATTCCGGGAGCCGCGTAACCTTGATCGGCTCGATCTGCCCTTCCCGCTTCAACGTCAGCGCGAGCTCGTGCAGGCTCGATTCCGAGTAGAACACGCGCGGGTTGAACGGGTTCGGGATGCAGTCCTTCACCGCGACCTTTTGCGGTGCGCCGAGATCGGGCGCGTCCGCAGGCGCGGCAGTGGCAATGGGCGCTGCGGCGTCGACCGCCGGGTTCGACACCGGCGTCGGGTCGGGCAAGCGTGTTTCCAGCGCCGCGTTTTCCTGCGCGAGCCCGCGCAGCAGGCCGGCAGCGAGATGGAGGTTGCCGGTGGGCTTCTTCTCTTTCGATGTGTCCTTAGCCATGTGCGGCTGCTCCGGTGGCGCGCGTCGACGCGATGTATTGGGCCATTTCGGTAACCAGTCTCTCGATTTCCGCACGGGCTTCCTTCAGCCCCTTCAGGTACCGGTTGTGATGATGGATCGTGGTGCCGAGGGCGAAGGTCTGTCGATAGACCTCGCGCTGCGCGATCTGGCTGTCCAGCAGATGCTCCCCTATTTCTTCAGCCTTTAAAATTTTTAAAATTTCTTCTCGCATTTTAGTTTTTCCATTGACGCTATTCAGCATCAGCGCGGAAGACAAATTAGGGTTACGGACTGCGCGCATCGATTCGATCATGCGAATCATCGCGACGGTGCTGTACAGATCGGCCGGAGACGGCGACAGCGGCACGAGGCAGAAATCGGCGACTTCGAGCACGGACGCGATGCGCGGGTCTTCGAGGTTGCCCGGGCAGTCGACGACGATCACATCGAAATTCGCATCCTGTTTCTTGATTTCGCCGCCGATACCGCGCCCTGCGGGGGCGAGCGACAGCACCGTCATCGGGAGCGTATTTTCGCCGCTCGTGACCCATCTCACTGAAGTGCCTTGAGGGTCGGCATCGATCAACGCGACCTTGTTGCCGCCCGCCTCAAAGGCCGCGGCGATATTGACGGAGATGGTCGTCTTTCCAGTACCACCTTTTTGATTGCTGACGGCGATCTTGAAAGCCATTAATTTCTCCAAGGAGTTTTGCGTAATATAAGTAGTTATTGCGAGAAAGTCCAGAAAAGTGTTATGAAGCTGTCGATCTTTTGCTCGATCTTGTTGTCACGTGACAAGTCGGCCAAATGGCGGGCAGGTAATCCCGGCCCTGAAACAGAACGAGAAATAAAATCGAACGGCAAAAATCGTGTTCGCGGGGCGGTTTTGCATTGAGGGCCGATACCGTGTCGCCAACTGACGCGTACAGCGTTTCTGCCAAATATGGTTTCTTACTGCGCTCGAAATTCCTGATGACTTGATCGCGACCTGGGAGTCGGACGACGATCGCATGCGCTGTTGTCACGTGACAAATTGGAGTGACTCGGGCGAGGTACGGCCGTGCGCACTGCGAAACCACTCCGATTCGACGGGACCCCGGATTGCAGGGATTTTTATATCCTCATCGCTGGAGTCGCGGGTACAGTAACCTCGTGCTTGTATGACGGTACGCTGGTGCTGGTGCTGGTGCTGGTGCTCGTGCTCGTGCTCGGGATGAGGCGCGCTCCGCGCGAATGGTCGCGACTGTCTCTGGCACACAACAGACCGCTTGCCTCTAAAGGTCGCGCCGCGCGTTCATAGTCGCCTCCACGTCATGGTCACGATCGGGGCGGACAACGCACACTATTTCTCGAAGTCACGTAGCGACATAGTCGCGTTCGCGCGACGGAGACCGGTCAGTTGTCACGTAACAACCTGTCGCAGAACCGCTGCTGAATCGTCTTCTCCGTAGCCTGGCTACTACAGGGGGGGCCGAAGGCACACGTCCAAAACGCTCGAACGCGTTGCATTGGCGGTTGCTTCCGCAGCTCGAACGGTTGTCACGTGACAACCGCTCAGGTTCAGGCCGGAGTGACCGGCTACATAGGGTATGCGGATTGGAAATTGAGGGGCAGACGCGGCCCCATTGGATAATGCGGCTTTCGGATGCGAGTGCGCGCGTACGACCCCATTCGTTCCGCAGGGGTATGCGCTTCTCTAAGCGAGGCGGCATACGGGGAAATCCGTCAGAAACAGTGATGCGACCCCAATAAAATGTGGCGGTTGGGTGCCGTACGCTAATGTCAGTGGGAAGGGAAGGGCAAGATTGTGAGCGCGTTCCCGGCACGGCAGTCGCTCAACAGTCTTCCGCGACGGCATTCCGCGATGTAACTCGGCCCAAGCGGCGACATCTGGTGGCGCGTCGCATCGTGGCTCACCTCAAAGCGCCGTGAATACGAAGGGTCGTGAAACAATCCAGAAAAACCGAGCTTCTCCGTAAACCCTTGTGCGGCAAAGGGTTGCGCGGTTTTCTTCATGTTGTTTCACGCAAAATCGACGTCGCGATCCGAGAAAATAGGGGCGCATGGACTTTCCACGCGCAATCGCATCGGGACAATGCTTGCCGCCGTCAATCCGTATCGATATAAACGTATTTCGTAGTATTTGATACTGTCGCGCCCAAATCGACAGTGGCCGGCGTAGCAATGCGCTAACTTAACCGACCAGTCCTCAATAGTTGCCCCGTCGATCGCAGTTGTCACGTGACAACGAGCGCAACACCCGGGCAGCAAGATAAGCCCCAACGGGGCCTCGAACGGGAGAACCGCGTTTTGCCGAGATGGAAGGGTACTTCCGGCGGTATTAAACGAAGATGATTCCGCGGCGGATCCAGAGGGACCGCTGCTGAAATCCTGGCTCAGCGTCTCACTGAGAAATCGGGAATTTGCGGAATCCGAGTAGGAGAGAATGAAGCGCACTGCCGCTGTTAACGCCTAATGTCCAGCGGCGACGGAGTTTCAGCTGATCACCAACCAGCGTATCCGCCGCGCGGCAACGCATCGCGACGAAAAACCAAATCAGCAGCGCCGCGTCCTCCCGCTCGGAAATCGCGGCGCTTGCAAACCGAACATAGCGCGGGTTACCGGTTGGCTTGAGTCGCACACGGCCGCCACCGTCGCGTCTGCGCCCCCGGCGCCTTTGCCTGCTCATCCACTGCTCGCCACCACCGCTCACCTCGGTGCGGCGCATTCAAATCGAGCCGCTCTCCCATTCTGGGCGTCGACAATCCGACGCCGCGTGCCATTGCCAACGCGGTGACGCGCTCGAACGGTTCTTGCCAACGATGCATCGCGAGATCGAACGTGCCGTTGTGAATCGGTATCAGTGTGCGGCCGCGAAGGTCGATATGTGCCTGCACCGTTTCGTCCGGCTGCATGTGCACGTACGGCCATTGCGGGTCGTATGCGCCGGTCTCGATCAGCGTCACGTCGAACGGCCCAAGACGCTCGCCGATTGTCCGGAAGCCGTCGAAGTAGCCCGTGTCGCCGCTGAAGAAAACGCGCAGCGCGTCATCGGCGATCACCCACGATGCCCATAACGTGCTGTTGCCGTCAAACAAGCTGCGCCCCGAGAAATGCTGCGCGGGAGTTGCGGTCAGCGCGAGCCCGTCGACGTCGATGCTCTGCCACCAGTCGAGCTGGCGAACCTTTTTCGCGTCGATGCCCCATTCGATCAGGCGGTCGCCGACACCGAGCGGCGTGATGAACAGGCTCGTGGTGGCGGCCAATGCGACCAGCGTGTCGCGATCGAGGTGATCGTAATGATCGTGCGACAGGATCACCGCGCGCAACGGCGGCAGATTCTCGAGCGAAATCGGCGGAGCATGGAAGCGTTTGGGGCCAATGCGCCGGAACGGCGACGCGCGTTCGGCAAATACGGGATCGGTTAGCCAGAACTCGCCGCGCAGCTTCATCAGCAGCGTCGAATGCCCAAGGCGGTAAAGACTGCGATCGGGCGCCTCGTCGAGTTGCTCGCGGGTCAGCGAATCGACGGGCAGCCGGCCCGTCGGAACCGTATTGCGCGGCTTGTTGAAGAGTATGTTCCACGCAATGCCGAGCGTTTTGCCGAGGCCTTCGGCCGGCCGCGGTGCAACGTTGCTGAAGCGTTCGCCGTTGTGTTGCGGCGAGCCGGCAGACAACGCGCGACCGCGTCTGGCAGCAGCGAACCCCAGCATGCGGTGAAGAAAAACGAGAGGCGAACCCATGTCGAATCATCCGGAAATAAAAGTACACCGATCAGTGTAGTTTATCCCTGGGAAAAGTAAACTCGGCGGTGTAAAATTTTTTGAATGAAGACGAGCACGACTCCGCAGCGTTTGACCGATCGAAAGCGCGCAGCAATCATCGAGGCAGCGATCGAGGAATTTCTCGCAGCCGGCTACGACGCGACCAGCATGGATCGCATCGCCGCGCGCGCGGACGTGTCGAAACGCACGGTCTATAACCACTTCCCGGGCAAGGAAGCCTTGTTCGCGGCGATTCTGCATCAGCTGTGGGACGCGACGCTCACGGCCGGCGCACCGGCCTACCGTGCCGACGTGCCGCTGCGCGATCAATTGCTGGCATTGCTAGGCCGCAAATTGCGGCTGCTGAACGATGAAGCGTTTCTTGCACTCGCACGCGTCGCGATCGGCGCGGCCATCCATTCGCCGGAACGCGCGCGCGACATGGTCGAGCGCATGGGCGAGCGCGAAGAAGACGTGACGGTCTGGATTCGTGCGGCCGCAGCGGCTGGCCGGCTGTCTGCCCCGGATCCCGTTTTCGCAGCGCATCAACTGCATGGGATGGTGAAAGCCTTCGCGTTCTGGCCGCAGGTGACGATGGGGCAGCCGCCGCTCGGCGCCCAGGAACAGCAGAAGGTCGCGGAAACGGCCGCCGACATGTTTCTTGCGTATTACGCGCGTCGCGACGATGCGGGTGCGTCGGTTACGGAGCGCAACTGATCGTGCGTGGGCCAGAGCGCGCAGCGGAGCGAGCCCGCGCCGATTCAATTCGATATCCGCGCTCCATCCGTCACATCGAAGAAAGCGCCATTCGACGATCGGCGAATCCGCGTCACGCGTACATTGTCGGTATAGCGCGTCCGCGCCGAACGGGCGCGGGCGGCAGCCGACCATGAAACGGAAAGCGAGCGAACACCGATGAAGACGCTGTTGATCGTCTATCACACGATGACCGGCGGTACGCGGCAGATGGCCGAAGCAGCCGCGGATGCTGCCCGCGAGCAACCCGGCGTCGACGTCAGATTGCAGCGTGCGGATGCAACGAGCGCCGATGACGTGCTTGCCGCCGACGCGTATCTGTTCGCGACGCCGGAGAATCTCGCCGCGATGTCGGGATTGATGAAGGATTTCTTCGATCGCTGTTACTACGCGGCGCTCGATCGCGTGAACGGCAGGCCGTATGCGGCGATGATCTGCGCGGGCAGCGACGGGCAGAACGCGTTGCGCCAGATCGACCGGATCGCGACCGGATGGCGGCTCAGGAACGTGGCGCCGGGACTGATCGTCTGCACGCATGCGCAGACACCGGACCGTATCCTCGCGCCAAAGACGATCGACAGCGAGGATCTCGCGCGCTGCGCGGAAATCGGCGCCGGTCTTGCCGCGGGCCTTGCGCTCGGCGTGTTCTGATTCCGGGCGTTCAAGCCGGGCCGCAGCGACGCCGACATCCGCCGCGCGACCGTAGCCGCCGCCGCGCAAGCCGGCCGCTCGTATGCCGATACCCTACGCGTCCTTTGCAGGCACGGCCGGCCGATGGTATTCCGGCCACAGCGCTTTCACGAGGTCGCGCGAAGCGCCATACGCGTGGCAACTGTCGATCTTGCGCGGTTTTCCGTCGCCGTCGCGCTCGTTCAGCGACGACGGACGAATGCCGACCATCGTCTGATAGGCCGCGGTCGCGATCGGGGCCAGGATTTCCTTCAGATGCGTGCACGTGTCGCAGGACGGCAGGCGCTTGCGGACCTCGCTATTCCAGCCGGCGCCGATACGCAGTCCCACGAGCGCCTGCAGCGTGTCGCCGCCGCCAGGACACTGCGCATAAGGATGCGACCGGATGAACGTGGATACCGCGCGCACGATCATGTCGGCGTCGAAGACCAGCGTCACGCCGAGGTCGTGAATCGGGTCCAGTGCCGCGATCGTGCGCGTGCCGCCCGGTGGTGTGAAGTCGCGCGTCTTGCGGTCGGCGAGGCAGGCCGTGACTTCGAACAGGCCGTCGCTGCGCCGGTAGCCGCGCATGTCGATCTGCCGATGATGGATCTCTTCGCGCGTAATGCCGTCGTGCGCGAGGGCGTGTCGGGGATTCATGTTTCCGCTCCGTTGGTGCAACCGGGGTCTTTATGCATTCGACGGCGATCACGCTGGCTGGCCGGCGCGTCGTGAAACCGCGCACAGCGGCATGTTGCCGACGCCGATCCGGCCATACTACGCACTTTCGCGAGTCGTCGTACGATCGAAGATCGATGCGGACGCAACTAATCTGGCGGCGGCAGCGACGGGTATCCATCGTCACGCCGCACGCTTCAAATACGAAAGCCTGCCACCGGCGCAGAACACGGATCCGCAAGTGGCGATGGTCCCCGCGCCATATTGCGTTCGTCATTTCGTACCATGGAACAGGCAGTGCCGCGCGGTCCGTCGGCGCGGCCGCGCAAGCGCGCAGTTCATCGCGATGGCGCGCGCCGGGCAGCGGACCCTGGCACCGAAGCACGAAAGCGGCGCCACCGGCACTACGTAACGCGGTGGTCGATGCCGGCCCAAAACGCCGCCATAATCCGCAACACGACCGCGCGGACGCATTAGCCGCCTTCCGGTTCCGACAAATCCGAACCGGTGAGTCAGCCGACAGCCGCGCGTACCGGTATACTTCCACTCCTGCCTTTGTCCGGCATCGTGGCCGGGTGCCCGAAACAGTGGTGGTAGCGATGCGGCCCCGCAATATTCCGCATCGGCGGCAGACCAGCCGCAGGCGATGCGGCGAAACGCCGATGTGCGGAATGACTGCACGAACCACACCTTATATTCCTGGTGGATTGAATTTATGGGTTTTGAACAACTTGCCGAATTGCGGGCGCAGCTCGCAGCCAAGGCCAAGCAGGAGCGCAACGCGAAGCGACCGGCTACGCAACCGGACGCCGGCGCAAAGCCGAAGTCGGGCGACCGGCTCTCGGGCGACCGGCCCGCTCGCGGGGCCAAATCGGGTGCCGCGGCCAAAGCGTCGTCAGGCGCCAAGCCCGCTTCGGCGAAGCCGTCGACACCGGTCGATCCGGTCATCGTCGCGATCGGCAAGCTGCAGCGCCGGTTTCCCCGCGCGTTCCCGAAGAATCCGGCGCCGAAGGTGCCGCTGAAGGTCGGGATCTGGGACGATCTCGCGCGCGAAGCGCAGGCCGTCGGCCTCAGCGAAGCCGAACTGCGTGACGCGATGTCCACGTGGTGCCGCGGCAATCGTTACTGGTCGTGTCTCGTCGAAGACGCGGTACGGGTCGATCTGCAAGGTAATGAAGCCGGGCGTGTGACGCACGACGACGCGGCACGTGCGCGCCGGCTGAAGTCGCGCCGTCCGGGCAACAAGGGCGGCGCCCAGGCGGCAAAGGGCGCACCGCAGCAGCCGAAGACCGACGCGCAGGCAGACGCCACCGCGCCGCAGCCGGCGACCGCGGAAGCATCGGCCGACGCAGTACCGCAGGCCGAGCAGCAAACGACCGCGAGCGAGTAACGCGCGATGCGTCGCCGTGCGACCGCGCGGCGACGGCCTGCATCATGGATGCAGCATCACCCTGACAGACCGGCCTGCTCCGCTCGGGGCGGGCCGGGCCTTCCTCACCTGGCGGCACCGCCGCTCGGCCATCGATCGTTCAGCATCGAATCACTCCGTCGACCCGATGATGAAAGCTCGTCGGCGGACGCGGCATGCGCAACGCATCGGTCGTGTCGCACAAGCATGGCGACGCGATAGCGAACAGGCGTAGTGTTCACGACGAAGTCACTCGCGGGCGATCGAATGATTGGCGGTCCTGATGAGTGGACGATCGAGACACTGGCCATCTTGATGGACTGCGGAAGAAACGCGCGGGCTGTCAGTTGGCGAGCCGCCACGCGCACGCGATAATCTCCCAATCGGGATCGCCGCAGCGGCACACGTTGCCGAAGTCCACGATGCAACAGACAGTTGAAAGCCGTCGCGACCTGCACACTCCGCGAAATTGAACCGCAGCGGCAAACCATACGGGCGATGCCATCGCGCGAAGCTCGCCGATCGATCGTCCGAACACCCACGGAAAAAATCAGCATCATGAACCCGAGACAGTCCGCGATTCTGGTCGCCCTTACCGCCGCTGCGCTGTTCGGCGCCGCGACGCCGCTCGCCAAGGCCCTGGTCGGTGCGATGTCCCCGTTCATGGTGGCCGGGTTGTTCTATTTCGGCAGCGGCATCGGCCTGGGAATCGGGATCCTGCTGCGCCGCTTGCGCAACCGCGGCGCCGTGGCCGACGACGCCGCACCGCTGCAACGCGCGGACTTGCCGTGGCTCGCGGGCGCGATCGCGGCCGGCGGCGTCGCGGGACCGGCGCTGCTGATGCTGGGCCTGTCCAGCACGCCCGCTGCGACGAGCGCGTTGCTGCTCAATCTCGAAGGCGTGCTGACCGCGGTCATCGCGTGGGTCGTGTTCCGCGAGAACGTGGATCTCCAGGTGTTTCTCGGCATGGTGGCGATCGTCGCCGGCGGCACGCTGCTGTCGTGGGTGCCGGGGCACGCGGGCGTGCCGGCCGGCGCGCTGCTGATCGCGGGCGCATGCCTGTGCTGGGCGATCGACAACAACCTGACCCGCAAGGTCGCCGCGAACGATGCGATGGTGATCGCGTGCGTGAAAGGCCTGGTCGCCGGGCCCGTCAATATCGGCATCGCGCTCGCGACCGGCGCGGCGATGCCCGCGGTTCCCGTCACGGCCGCCGCGATGCTGACGGGCCTCGGCGGCTACGGCATCAGCCTCGTGTTGTTCGTCGTCGCGCTGCGTCATCTGGGCAGCGCGCGCACGGGCGCCTATTTTTCGGTGGCGCCGTTGTTCGGCGTCGTGCTGTCGCTGCTGATCTGGCCGGCGCTGCCTTCCGTCACGTTCTGGATCGCTGCCGCGCTGATGGCGCTCGGTATCTGGCTCCATGTACGCGAACGGCACGAACACGAGCACACGCACGAGCAGCTCGCGCATACGCACCGGCATCGGCACGACGCGCATCATCAGCACACGCACGACTTCCCGTACGACGGCGATGAACCGCACACGCATCCGCACGTGCATCTGCCGATCACGCACAGTCACGCGCATTTCCCCGATATTCACCACCGTCATCGACACTGATCCCGCGGCGCAATGCGAGTGCCATGCACCGTGCGCATTGCGTTGCCCAGGGTAACCGTTTATGGGATGTCGTTTCGTGACCGTCGCCGCGCCGGCGTCGATCGTTGCCGGCGATCGGTCACGCGTTCAGTCATTCGTCTGGATCAACCGGATCAACGAACCGTCCGGGTCGATCAGTGCGCCGGCGAGGCCGCCCCATGCTTCGCGTTTTGGTCGATGTGCGCGCGGCCGGCCGGTCGATTGTTCGGGGATGCCGGCCGCGAGCACCTCGTCAAAAAAGGTGCCGACGTCGGCGAGCCGGAAGCAGCAGCTGAACCAGCTCGAGGCGGGGTCGAGCGCCGGATGCGGGAAGAACTCCAGCAGCAGGTCGCGTCGTCGCAGGATCATCCAGCTGTCATCGCGCCACGTTTCGACGAAGCCGAGCTTCGCGTAGAAACGTGACGTGACTTCGAAATCGCGCGACGGCAGATTCGGGCGCGCGAGGTCGGTCAAGGCGGTCTCCGTTGGGCAATGCAATCGGACGAATCCGCGAAAAGGGCGCGCCGCATGTCGCGGATGGTCGGTGAGATGCGACGTACAGCCAAGCCGTACAGGCTCCGCCGGGATTATCGTTCGGGCGGAAAGCACAACCCGAAATCCTCGCAACCCGGACATCCGGGCGCAGGCTCCGGCGGCAGGCCGCCCGAGATCGCCACTTCCTGCGCGAGGAATTTCTTCCAGCGCAACTGCGCGACATTACGCGCTGCGAGCGCGGGAAAATAGCGATCGAGCATCGCGGTGACCGTGTCGCGTCCGTCGAGGCCGAGATCGCGCCACAGGTGATCGGGGCGTAGACACGCATGCGCGATGATCGTGGCGACGCAGTCGGCATCGTCGCGGTCGACGGCCGGATGCGCATCGTGCATCAGCAGCGCGCGCAGCGTCGCGACGAAATGCGCGTGTGCAGATGCTGGCGGCGCGGTCGCCGCAGGTAGCACGAGCGTGCCCGCATCGACGGAGCGCAGATGCGGAAAGTGGCGGGCAAGGAGCGCGCGCAATCGGGCGGGAGGCAGGCCGAGCAGTGCGAGTTCGCCGCGGCAGGCACGGGCCGCGACGAGTGTGCCGAGCAGGCGCGCATCCGCGGACGCGGCATCCGCCGCTGCCGATAGCAGCATTTGCGATACGCGTTCTTGCGTGCGCTCGATCGCAGGCGTCATCGTGTACGTCCGCATTCCAGTCGAGCGCCGAGCGCTGTTTGCGGGCGCGCCGAACGATCGGGTGTCATTGCAGGCGACCGGCCGATCACTCGACGCGGACGATCACGCTCGATGCCTTGATGCGGCCGCGCCGGACGACCGGGTGTCATTGCAGGCGACTGGCCGATCACTCGACGCGGACGGTCACGCTCGATACCTTGATGCGACCGCGCCGAACGACCGGATGTCATTGCAATCGACCGGCCGATCACTCGACGCCGACGATTACGCTCGATGCCTTGAAGATCGCGGACGCGGCCTTGCCGCTCGCGAGACCGAGACGGTCGACGCTGTCGTTGGTGACGATCGCGACGATCTCGGCGCCGCTCGCGGCCTTGATGACGACTTCCGAATTGACCGCGCCCTTCGCGATCGACGACACGGTGCCCGTCACGCAATTGCGGGCCGACACCTTGCTGCTGTCGACGTCGACCATCACGATCACGGACGATGCCTTGACGAGCGCGAATGCCTTCGTGCCGGCCGCGAGGCCGAGCGCCGCGGCGCTGCCGTGCGTGATGATGGCGACGATGTCGAGGCCGTCCTGCGTGCGCAGCGTGATTTCATCGTTGACGGCGCCGGGCGTGACGGTGCCGATCTGGCCGACGAACTGATTACGGGCGCTGGTTCGCATGATGATTCTCCGGGAAGTGGGCCGTCCGGCAGGCGGCGAACGGACGATGGAAATTGCGAACGAGTGTACCGGCAATGCGGGTGAAGTGCGATGGCAGCGTCGACATACCGGACATGCGAGACCGCGCACGGTGGCACGGGCAGGCGCGGATCGTGCGCGCCA
>NZ_JAULUC010000037.1:0-48199 GCF_052851275.1 Burkholderia sp. SR8 | reverse complement strand
TCGAGATCCCGCCTGCATTCGGGCTGCCGACCGTCACCACCCCGTTCCCCCATCCCGTCACGGTGCCGACGAGTTCCCCGGGTGCCGGAGATCCACCTCCGACGATGAGGCCGTCGGATTTGCTGACACTTCCCTGCGGGGAAGCCAGTACCCCCGCCTGGGACGCAGTGGCGGCCAAGCTGAACAAAGCCGCGACCGACAAGGCGATGCCTGTCAATTTCACGTTCGTTTTCGTTTTCATGAATAACCTCATTTCGGTTGGACAACCGCGGAACAGCTCGAGCGATGACGCGTGGACCCTGTCGCCTGAAGGCGGCGCGAATCGTTCGCGGATTGCCCGATATGGCAAAGCGTTGAAACAGGTTTAAACAAGCCGAAGCAACGGGATACCAAACACCGCGTGACGCACTTCATGAAAATCGATTTGCATCACGAAACTTCTGCAACACGAATCAAAAAACCAACCATCGCCGAACCATCGACAAACGATCGGCCGCTCGCGACGACTACATCGCGAGCGGCCGCCGCCCTCCCTTCAGAACTTCCACAACAGGTTGCCGTACAGCGCGTGATCGCTGATGTGGCCGCCGACCTGGCCGCTATACGACAGCCCGACCGACAGGTTCTTCGTGACGGCCGCATCGACGCCGACCTCGAGCACCGCGGCATCCCGCGCGACCGGCACGCCGACCACGCTGAACGGCGATCCGCCGCTCGCGAACGACAGCGTCGAACCCGGCTGCGTATTGCCGAACGCATGCCGCCAGCCGACCGTGCCGTACGCGGTGACCTTGCCCTTCGTCGTGACCGCTACATCGGTAGAAGCCCGCACGCCGAGCGTCGAGAAGCCGAGCCCGCTCGTGCTCGATTCGCCCTGCAGCGCGGCCGCGCCGCCGTTCTCCCTGAAACCGCCGGTATGCACGCTCGCGTAGGCGAGGCCGACGAACGGCTCGAGCGCAACGTTGCGGATCGCCGTCGAGTAGCCGATCTCGGTGAACACCTGCGTCGCGTTCGCGTCGTAGCTGGCGGTGTCGTGATCGGAGAAGCCGCCGAACGACAGATTGCGCTCGCTGTGCACGCGGTACCACGACTGCGCCAGACCGCCGCGCACGTTCCACGCGTCGTATCGGCCGCTCGCGTACAGTGCGATCGTCTCGCCGTTCACCTTCGCCGATTCGTTCTGGTCGGTATTGAGCAGGCTGCGCGACGCGCCGCCCGCGATACCGACGCGCCAGTGGCTGCTGACTTCCGCATCCGTACCGACGACGAAGCCATACAGGTTGCGATCGATCGAAGCGACGCCGTCGCCGTCGAACCGGCTATGCGAGCCGTACAGCCGGCCCCACACCGCGGGCTTGAACGACTTGGCCGGCGTGCAGCCGTTCTCCGACGCAAGCCGCCGGTCGAGCGACGCCGCATGATCGTCCGCCGACACGGGCGCCTCGCAGCCGCACAACGCACCGCCGGGCTGCGAGCCGAGACGCGCGCGATCGAGCACCGCGTCACGCACGTAGCGGCTGTCGGACAGCAGCACGCTGCGCGTGCTCGGATACAGGTCGCCGGCCAGTTGCGTGAACGCGCGATTCGCGGTCGGCGCATCGGCGGTCAGCACCGTATCGAACAGCGGATTGCCCGCGCCGAGCGTACCGACCGCGCCCGCCACCGATTGCCCGTCAAGCGTCGTGGCGACCGATGCGAACGGCGTGCCGTTCGGCGCGAGCGACAACAGCACCTGCGACGGGTCGTACTGGAGCGTCGGCGTGAGGAACGCATACGTCGAGTTCACCGCGCTGAATTGCCCCTGCACGCCCGCGCCGGCATTCACGATCGTGTAGAGCTTGCCAGGCTGGTATTGGCCGCTCGCCGCGACGACCTGCACCGTCCCGCCGTTGAGCGCAGCCGAGCCGGTCACGTCGAGGCCGCCGCTTTGTTGCGGCGTGGCGCCGACCTGCAGCGTCGAACCGGGCTGGAAGGTCGCGTTGCCGGCGACCTTCAGCGGCTGTCCGAGCTGCAGCAGCGATGCGGTGCCGCCGCCCGACACGACGAGGCCGCCGATCGTGCCGGTTCCGGTGACGGTCGCGCCGCTGCCCACCGTTACCGGCGAACTGGCCAGCGAACCGGTGACGGCGAGCGTGCCGCCGGTCACGTTCGTCGGCCCGGACAGCGTGTTCGTGCCGCTCAGCACCTGTGCGCCCGTGCCGGCCAGCGTCAGCGGACCGGTGCCCGACAGCGTGCCAGCGAACGTGCTGGTGCCCACGCTATTGACCGTCAGCGGCGTCGCGCCGAGGTTCACGTTCGACCCGGTCGTGCCGGACAGCGCGCCGATCGACTGCGGCGCGGCGGAGCCTGCTAGGTTCAGCGTCGCGCCGCTGCCCGCGAGGACCATCGGGCTCGTCGGCGCGAGGCTGCCTGCGCCGGACAGCGCGAGCGTGCTGCCGCTGCCGATCGTCGTGCCGCCGGTGTACGTGTTCGCGCCGGTGAGCGTCTGCGTGCCGCCGCCCTGCACCGCGAAGCCGCCGGTGCCCGCGATCGTGCCGCCGAACGAACCGCCCGTCGGGCCGGCCACGGTCAGCGTGTTGCCGCCGAGGTTCACGGTCGAGCCCGCCGCGCCGGACAGCGCGCTGGCCGTCTGCGGCGTCGTCGTGCCGCTGACGTCGAGCGTCGCGCCGTTGCCGGCCAGCGTCAGTGCGCTGCCGGCCGACAGGCCGCCGCTGCCGCCGACCGCCAGCGTGCTGCCGCTGCCGATCGTCGTGCCGCCCGTGTACGTGTTCGCGCCGCTGAGGGTCGTCGTCGACGGGCCGCTCACCGCCAGGTTGCCGCCACCCGAGATCGGGCCGCTCAGGCCGAGGTTGTTCGCGCCGCCGACCGTCAGCGTCGAGCCCGAGCCAAGCGTCACCGCGTTGCCGAGCGTCGTGCCGCCGACGCTGGTCCCGAGCGTGCCGCCGCTGCCGCCGACGCTCAGCGTGCCGCTGCCGAGTGCCGTCGGCGTGCCGGCCACCAGCGTGCCGCCGCCCGTGACGCTGGTGCCGCCGGTGTAGGTGTTGGCACCGGAAAGCGTCGTCGTCGCCGGGCCGCTGAACGCGAGCGTGCCGCTGCCCGCGATCGGGCCGCTCAGGCCGAGATCGTTCGACCCGCCGACCGTCAGCGTCGAGCCGCTGCCGAGATTCACCGCGTTGGTCAGCGTCGTGCCAGGCGTGCTCGCGGCGAGCGTGCCGCCTGCGCCGCTCGTGTTCAGCGCGCCGGTGCCGAGCGCCGTGTTGCCGCCGGCAACCAGCGTGCCGCCGCCGGTCAGGTTCGTGCCGCCCGTATAGGTGTTCGCACCGGTCAGCGTCTCGGTGCCCGTGCCCGACAGCGTCAGACTGCCGCCCGTGCCCGCGATCGTGCCGCCGTACGTGCCGCTGCCCGAACCGCCCAGCGTCAGGTTGTTGCCGCCGAGGTTCACCGTCGAACCCGATACGCCCGACAGCGAGCTCGTCGTTTGCGGCGTGGTCGCGCCGCTCACGTCGAAGGTCGCACCCGCACCGGCGAGATTCACCGGGCTGCTGCCGGACAGGCTGCCGCCTGCGCCGATCGCCAGCGTGCCGCTGTTGATCGTCGTCGCGCCGGTGTACGTATTGCTGCCCGACAGCGTCTGCGTACCCGTGCCCGACAACGTCAACCCGCCGGTGCCGCCGATCGTGCCCGCGTAGCTGCCGTTGCCGGTGCCGGCCAGCGTCAGCGTGTTGCCGCCGAGGTTCACCGTCGAACCCGATACGCCGGACAGCGCGCCCGTCGTCTGCGATGTCGTCGCCGCGCTCACGTCCAGCGTCGCGCCCGTGCCGGCCAGATCAAGCGCGCTGCCCGACGACAGGCTGCCGCCCGCGCCGACCGCCAGCGTGCTGCCGGTGCCGATCGTCGTGTTGCCGGTGTACGAACCGGCGCCGGTAAGCGTCGTCGTCGATGGGCCGCTCACTGCGAGGTTGCCGCCGCCCGAGATCGCTCCGCCCAGGCCCAGGTTATTCGCGCCGCCGACCGTCAGCGTCGAGCCCGAACCCAGGTTGATCGCGTTGGTCAGCGTCGTGCCGGCCGTGCTCGTGCCGAGCGTGCCGCCTGCGCCGCTCGTGTTCAGCGCGCCGGTGCCGAGTGCCGAGCCGTTGCCGGCGAGCAGCGTGCCGCCGCCGGTCAGGTTCGTGCCGCCCGTGTACGTGTTCGTGCCGTTCAGCGTTTCGGTACCCGTGCCGCCCAGCGTCAGGCTGCCGCCCGTGCCGGCGATCGTGCCGCCGTACGTGCCGCTGCCCGAACCGCCGAGCGTCAGCGCATTGCCGCCGAGGTTCACCGTCGAACCCGACACGCCCGACAACGCGCCCGTCGACTGCGGCGTCGTGGCGGCGCTCAGATCGAGCGTCGCCCCTGCACCGGCCAGATCGACCGCGCTGCCGCCCGACAGGCTGCCGCCCGCACCGACCGCCAGCGTGCTGCCATTGCCGATCGTCGTGTTGCCGGTGTACGAGCTCGCACCCGTGAGCGTCGTCGTCGACGGGCCGCTCACCGCCAGATTGCCGCTGCCCGAGATCGGGCCGCCGAGACCGAGGTTGTTCGCACCGCCGACCGTCAGCGTCGAGCCCGAACCCAGGTTGATCGCGTTGGTCAGCGTCGTGCCGGCCGTGCTCGTGCCGAGCGTGCCGCCTGCGCCGCTCGTGTTCAGCGCGCCGGTTCCGAGCGCCGAACCATTGCCGGCGATCAACGTGCCGCCGCCGGTCAGGTTCGTGCCGCCGGTGTACGTGTTCGTCCCGTTCAGCGTTTCGGTACCCGTACCGGCCAGCGTCAGGCTGCCGCCCGTGCCCGCGATCGTGCCGTCGTACGTGCCGCTACCCGTGCCGCCGAGCGTCAGGTTGTTGCCGCCGAGATTTACCGTCGAACCCGCGACACCCGACAGCGTGCCGGTCGTCTGCGGCGTGGTCGCGCCGCTCAGGTCGAAGGTTGCGCCCGCACCCGTCAGGCTCACCGGCGTCGTCCCCGACAGGCTGCCGCCCGCGCCGATCGCCAGCGTGCCGCTGTTGATCGTCGTCGCCCCCGTGTAGGAGTTCGCGCCCGTCAGCGTTTCGGTACCCGTACCGTTCATCGTCACGCCACCCGTGCCGGCGATGTTGCCCGCATAGGTGCCGCTGCCCGAACCGCCGAGCGTCAGGTTGTTGTTGCCGAGGTTCACCGTCGAGCCGGCCACCCCCGAGATCGTGCCGGTCGATTGCGGCGACGACGCACCGCTCAGGTCGAGCGTCGCGCCGGACGCCGTCAGGCTGACCGGGCTGCTCGACGACAGGCTGCCGTTGCCGCTGATCGCCAGCGTGCCGCTGTTGATCGTCGTCGCGCCGGTGTACGTGTTGGTGCCCGTCAGCGTTTCGGTGCCGGTGCCCGACAGCGTCAGCCCGCCCGTGCCGCCGATCACGCCGCCGTACGTGCCGCTGCCTGCGCCGCCGAGCGTGAGCGTATTGCCGCCGAGGTTGACGTTCGTGCCCGCGCCGCCGGACAGCGCGCCCGTCGTCTGTGCGGACGTGGCTCCGCTCAGGTCGAGCGTAGCGCCGGTGCCGGCGAGGTCGATCGCGCTGCCGCCCGACAGGCTGCCGCCCGCGCCGACCGCCAGCGTGCTGCCGCCGCCGATCGTCGTGCTGCCGGTGTACGAGCTGGTGCCCGTGAGCGTCGTCGTCGACGGGCCGTTCACCGCGAGATTGCCGCTGCCGGAGATCCCGCCGCCGAGACCCAGGTCGTTCGCACCGCCAACCGTCAGCGTCGAACCCGCGCCGAGATTCACCGCGTTGCCGAGCGTCGTGCCGGGCGTGCTCGCGGCCAGCGTGCCGCCTGCGCCGCTCGTGTTCAACGTACCCGTGCCGAGCGCCGAGCCGCTGCCCGCGATCAACGTGCCGCCGCCGCTCAGGGTCGTGCCGCCCGTGTACGTGTTGTTGCCCGTCAGCGTTTCGGTGCCCGTGCCCGACAACGTGAGGCTGCCGCCCGTGCCGGCGATCGTGCCGCCGTACGTGCCGTTGCCCGTGCCGCCCAGCGTCAGGTTGTTGCCGCCGAGATTCACCGTCGAACCGGCCACGCCCGACAGCGTGCCGGTCGTTTGCGGCGTGGTCGCGCCGCTGACGTCGAAGGTTGCGCCCGCACCGGCGAGATTCACCGGGCTGCTGCCGGACAGGCTGCCGCCCGCGCCGATCGCCAGCGTGCCGCTGTTGATCGTCGTCGCGCCGGTGTACGTGTTCGCGCCCGTCAGCGTTTCGGTACCCGTGCCCGACAGCGTCAGGCCGCCCGTGCCGCCGACCGTACCGCCGAAGGTGCCGCTACCCGACCCGCCGAGCGTCAGCGTGTTGCCGCCGAGGTTCACCGCCGAACCGGCCGCGCCCGACAGCGTGCCGGTCGTCTGCGGCGTCGTGGCGGCGCTCAGATCGAGCGTCGCCCCTGCACCGGCCAGATCGACCGCGCTGCCGCCCGACAGGCTGCCGCCCGCACCGACCGCCAGCGTGCTGCCATTGCCGATCGTCGTGTTGCCGGTGTACGAGCTCGCACCCGTGAGCGTCGTCGTCGACGGGCCGCTCACCGCCAGATTGCCGCTGCCCGAGATCGGGCCGCCGAGACCGAGGTTGTTCGCACCGCCGACCGTCAGCGTCGAGCCCGAACCCAGGTTGATCGCGTTGGTCAGCGTCGTGCCGGCCGTGCTCGTGCCGAGCGTGCCGCCTGCGCCGCTCGTGTTCAGCGCGCCGGTGCCGAGCGCCGAACCATTGCCGGCGATCAACGTGCCGCCGCCGGTCAGGTTCGTGCCGCCGGTGTACGTGTTCGTGCCGTTCAGCGTTTCGGTACCCGTACCGGCCAGCGTCAGGCTGCCGCCGGTGCCGGCGATCGTGCCGTCATACGTGCCGCTACCCGTGCCGCCGAGCGTCAGGTTGTTGCCGCCGAGATTTACCATCGAACCCGCGACACCCGACAGCGTGCCCGTCGTTTGCGGCGTGGTCGCGCCGCTGACGTCGAAGGTGGCGCCCGAGCCGGCCAGGTTCACCGGGCTGCTCGCCGACAGGCTGCCGCCCGCGCCGATCGCGAGCGTGCCGCTGTTGATCGTCGTCGCGCCGGTGTATGTGTTGGTGCCGGTCAGCGTTTCGGTGCCCGTGCCCGACATCGTCAGCCCGCCGGTGCCGCCGATCGTGCCCGCGTAGCTGCCGTTGCCGGTGCCCGCCAGCGTCAGCGTGTTGCCGCCGAGGTTCACGTTGGTGCCCGACACGCCGGACAGCATGCCGCTCGTCTGCGGCGTGGTCGCCGCGCTGATGTCGAGCGTCGCGCCGGTGCCGGTCAGGTCGAGCGCACTGCCCGACGACAGGCTGCCGCCCGCGCCGACCGCCAACGTGCTGCCGCCGCCGATCGTCGTGTTGCCGGTGTAGGTGTTCACGCCCGTGAGCGTGGTCGTCGACGGGCCGCTCACCGACAGGCCGCCGCTGCCCGAGATCGCGCCAGCCAGGCCGAGATTGTTCGCACCGCCAACCGTCAGCGTCGAGCCCGCGCCGAGATTCACCGCATTGCCGAGCGTCGTGCCGGCCGTGTTCGTGCCGAGCGAGCCGCCCGCGCCGGTGACGTTCAGTGCGCCCGTGCCGAGTGCGCTGCCGTTGCCGGCAATCAGGCCGCCGCCGCTCAGCGTCGTGCCGCCCGTATACGTATTCGTGCCGGTGAGCGTCGTCGTGCCGGCGCCGGTCTGCGCGAGCGCGCCGCCGCCGGAAATCGTGCCGCCCAGGCCGAGGTCGTTCGCGCCGTTCAGCCCGAGCGTCGCGCCGGCGCCGAGCGTGACCGCGTTGCCGAGCGTCGTGCCGCTCACGCTGGCGTTCAGCGTGCCGTTGCCGGTCACGTTCAGCGCGCCGGTACCGAGTGCGGTGTTGCTGCCGACGCTCAGTCCGCCGCTGTTCAGCGTCGTCCCGCCGCTGTAGGTGTTTGCGCCGCCGAGCGTGGTCGTACCCGAGCCGGACTGCACCACGCCACCCGCCCCGGAAATGATGCCGTTCAGGCCGAAGTCGAACGCACCGCCGAGATTCAGTGACGAACCCGCGCCCAGATCGACCGCGTTCGCGAGCAGCAGGTTGGCCGTGCTCGCGTTGAGCGTGCCGCCGCTGCCGGCCACGTTCAGCGTGCCCGTGCCGAGCGCCGTGTTGCTGCCGACGGACAGCCCGCCGGCGCTCAGCGTCGTGCCGCCCGTGTACGTGTTCGCGCCGGACAGCGTCGTCGTGCCGGTGCCGGTTTGCGCGAGCGCGCCGCCGCCCGACACGATTCCCGCCAGGCCGAGGTCGTTCGTGCCGCCGAGCGCCAGCGTCGAACCCGTGCCGAGGTTCACCGCGTTGGTCAGCGTCGTGCCGGTGACGCTCGCGGCCAGCGTGCCGCCCGCGCCGCTCGTGTTCAACGCGCCGGTGCCGAGCGCCGAGCCGTTGCCCGCGATCAGCGTGCCGCCGCCGGTCAGGCTCGTGCCGCCCGTGTACGTGTTCGCGCCGTTCAACGTTTCGGTGCCGGCGCCGCCCAGCGTCAGGCTGCCGCCCAGGCCGGCGATCGTGCCGTCATACGTGCCGCTGCCCGTGCCGCCGAGCGTCAGGTTGTTGCCGCCGAGATTTACCGTCGAACCCGCGACACCGGACAGCGTGCCGGTCGTCTGCGGCGTGGTCGCGCCGCTGAGATCGAACGTGGCGCCCGCGCCGGCCAGGTTCACCGGGCTGCTCGCCGACAGGCTGCCGCCCGCGCCGATCGCCAGCGTGCCGCTGTTGATCGTCGTGCCGCCGGTGTACGTGTTCGCGCCGGTCAGCGTCTCCGTTCCGGTGCCCGCCAGCGTCAGGCTGCCGGCGCCGCCGATCGTGCCGCCGAACGTGCCGCTGCCCGAACCGCCGAGCGCGAGCGTGTTGCCGCCGAGGTTCACCGCCGAACCCGCGACGCCGGACAGCATGCCCGTCGTCTGCGGCGACGTGGCGGCGCTCAGGTCGAGCGTCGCGCCCGCGCCGGCCAGATCGAACAGGCTGCCGCCCGACAGGCTGCCGCCCGCGCCGACCGCCAGCGTGCTGCCGGTGCCGATCGTCGTGTTGCCGGTGTACGAGCTCGCGCCGGTCAGCGTCGTCGTCGACGGGCCGCTCACCGACAGATTGCCGCCACCCGAGATCGCGCCGCCCAGGCCGAGATTGTTCGCACCGCCAACCGTCAACGTCGCGCCCGTGCCGAGATTGACCGCATTGCCGAGCACCGTGCCGCCGACGCTCGTGCCGAGCGAGCCGCCCGCGCCGGTAACGTTCAGCGCGCCGGTGCCGAGTGCGCTGCCGTTGCCCGCGATGAGCCCGCCGGCGCTCAGCGTCGTGCCGCCCGTGAACGTATTCGCGCCGAGCAGCGTCGTCGTGCCGGTGCCGGTTTGCGCAAGACTGCCGTCGCCCGACAGCACGCCGCCGAGGCTCAGGTCGGCCGAACCGTTCAGCCCCAGCGTCGCGCCGGCGCCGAGGTTCACCATGTTGCCGAGCACGGTGCCGCCGACGTTCGTGGCAAGCGTGCCGCCCGTGCCCGTCACGTTCAGCGCGCCGGTGCCGAGTGCGCTGCCGTTGCCGGCGATCAGCCCGCCGCCGCTCAGTGTGGTGCCGCCCGTGTACGTGTTCGTGCCGGTGAGCGTCGTCGTGCCGGTGCCGGTTTGCGCGAGGCTGCCGCTCCCGGCGATCGTGCCGCTCAGGCCGAGATCGGTCGAGCCGTTCAGCCCCAGCGTGGCGCCGGTCCCGAGATTGACCGCGTTGCCGAGCGTCACGCCCGGCACGCTCGCGCCGAGCGACGCCGAGCCGTTGACGTCGAGCGCGCCGGTGCCGAGCGCCGCGTTGCTGCCGACGAGCAGGCTGCCGCCCGTCAGCGCCGTGCCGCCTGCGTACGTGTTGCTACCGGTCAGCGCCTCCGTGCCGGTTCCCGCGAGCGTCAGTCCGCCCGCGCCGCCGATGTTGCCGGCAAAGACGCCGCTGCCGCTGCCGGCCAGCGTCAGGTTGTTCGCGCCGAGATCGATCGTCGAACCCGCGACGCCCGACAGCGTGCCGATCGACTGCGGCGTGGTCGCGCCGGCGATGCTGAACTGCGCGCTCGTGCCCGTCAGGTTGACCGGGCTCGACGCGGCGAGACTGCCGCCCGCGCCGATCGCGAGCGTGCCGCTGCCGATCGTGGTGCCGCCGGTAAATGTTTCGGCCGCGGTCAGCGTCGTCGTGCCGGGGCCGGTCACCGACAAACCGCCGGCACCGGAGATGATTCCGCTCAACCCGAGATCGTTCGTACCGCCAACCGTCAGGGCCGCGCCCGTGCCGAGCTGAATCGCATTGCCGAGCACCGTGCCGCCGACGGTCGTGCCGAGCGAGCCGCCTGCGCCCGTCACGTTCAGCGCGCCTGTGCCGAGTGCGCTGCCGTTGCCGGCGAGGAGCCCGCCGCCGCTCAACGTCGTGCCGCCGGTATACGTGTTCGCGCCGAGCAGCGTCGTGATGCCCGACCCCGTCTGGGCGAGCCCGCCGGCGCCGGCGATCACGCCGCTCAGGCCGAGATCGTTTGCGCCGGTGAGCGACAGCGTCGCGCCCGCGCCCAGGTTCACCGCGTTGCTCAATGCCGTGCCGCCGACCGTCGCGCCGAGTGCGCCGCCTGCGCCCGCGACGTTCAGCGCACCGGTGCCGAGTGCCGTATTGCTGCCGGCGAGCAGCGTGCCCGCACCCAGCGTCGTGCCGCCGCCGAAGGTGTTCGCGCCGGACAGCGTCGTCGTGCCCGTGCCGCTCAGCACGAGGCCGCCGGTGCCGCCGATCGTGCCGCTCAGGCCGAGATCGTTCGCGCCGTTCAGCGTCAGCGATGCGCCGTTCAGGTCGATCGCGTTCGCGAGAGACGCGCCGGCGGCCAGATCCGCGCTCAGCGAACCGCCGAGGCCGCTCACGTTCAATGCGCCGCCGACCCCGAGCGCGCTGCCGCCTTCGACGATCAGGCTGCCGCCGCCCGTCAGGCTCGCACCGCCGGTAAACGTGTTCGCGCCGGACAGCGTCGTGGCGCCGGTGCCGCCGAGCGCCAGCGCGCCCGCGCCGGCAATCGTGCCGCTCAGCCCGAGATCGGCCGAGCCGTTCAGCCCGAGGGTCGCGCCCGCACCGAGGTTCACCGCGTTGCCGAGTACCGTGCCGCTCGCGTTCGTCGCGAGCGAACCGCCGGTGCCGGTCACGTTCAGCGTCCCCGTGCCCAATGCCGCATCATTGCCGGCGATCAATCCGCCGCCGCTCAGTGCGGTGCCGCCCGTGAACGTGTTCGCGCCGAGCAGCGTCGTCGTGCCGGTGCCGGTCTGCGCGAGGCTGCCGCCGCCGCCGATCACGCCGCCGAGGCTCAGGTCCGCCGCACCGTTCAGGCCGAGCGTGGCCCCTGCGCCCAGATTCACCGCATTGCCCAGCACGGTGCCGCCGACGTTCGTCGCGAGCGTGCCGCCCGCGCCGGATACGTTCAACGCCCCCGTGCCGAGCGCCGCGCCATTGCCGGCGATCAACCCGCCGCCGCTCAGTGCGGTGCCGCCCGTGAACGTGTTCACGCCGAGCAGCGACGTCGTGCCCGTGCCGGTTTGCGCCAGACTGCCATTGCCGCCGATCGCGCCGCCCAGGCTGAGATCGGCTGCCCCGTTCAAACCGAGCGTGGCCCCGGCGTCGAGGTTCACCGCGTTGCCGAGCAGCGTGCCGCCGACGTTCGTGGCCAGCGTGCCCCCCGCGCCGGACACGTGCAGAGCGCCCGTCCCGAGTGCCGCGCCCGTGCCGGCGACGAGCCCGCCGCCGCTCAGCGTCGTGCCGCCCGTGAACGTGTTCAGGCCGAGCAGCGTCGTCGTCCCCGTGCCGGTTTGCGCGAGACCGCCGCCGCCGCCGATCACGCCGCCCAGCCCGAGGTTGGCCGAACCGTTCAGGCCCAGCGTGACGCCGGTGTCGATATTGACCGCGTTGCCGAGCAACGTGCCGCCGACGCTCGTGCCGAGCGTGCCGCCCGCGCCCGTCACGTTCAGCGCGCCGCTGCCGAGCGCCGTGCCGGTCCCCGCGACGATTCCGCCGCCGCCCGTCAGATTCGTTCCGCCCGCGAACGAATTGGCACCGTTCAGCGCGAGCGTGCCGGTGCCGTTCACGTTCAGCGGGCCGCTGCCGCCGATCGCGCCCGACAACGCGAGCCCGTTCGCGCCGTCCACCGTCAGGCTGCCGTTCAGCGTCACGTTGTTGAGCAGGTTCACGTTGGCCGCGCCGGCCTCGAGCGTGCCGCCGCCCGCGACGATCGTGCCGGTGCCCAGCGCACCGGTGCCGTGGACGATCGCGGTGCCGCCGGTCAGCGACGCGTTCCCCGCGGTCGATGCGCCGGTGATGTCCCACGTGCCGCCCTGCACCGCGAGGTTGTTGAAATTGCCGAACGTATCGATCGCGATGGCGCCGTTCGTCGCGCCGCCGGCGGTCGGGTTCAATTGCAGGTTGAGCGTGTTGTTGCCGCCCAGGCCCGCATCGACGCCGAGCCCGACCGACGATCCGGTCAGCGCATTGAACGTGTTCGACGTGCCGACGCCCGCGCCCAGCGACACGTTGCCCGTGATCGTTCCGGCATTGGTGAACGTATTGCCGGTGCCCGCGAGCCCGCTCGGCGCCAGCGCCACGGAGCCGCTGATCGTGCCGCCGGTCGCGTTCGTGAAGTTGACCTGCGCACCGCCCGAGGTGGTGACCACCTGCGCGGTCGGGCCGGCACCGAAGCCGAGAATGCCGGTCGTGCCGATCGCGCCAGCATTCGTGATGTTCGTCGTCCCGCCGATCCCGTTATATACGGTCAATGCGGGGCCGTTGAGCAGCGAACTGGTCGAGCCCATCATCACGCCGGTGCTCGTGTTCGTGACGTTGACGGTGCTCGCGGACGCGACGTTGCCGACGACCGTGCCGTTCGACACGACGCTCAGCCCGCTCAGCGACGGGTCGATCGTGCCGGCGTTCGTCAGCGTGACGCCGCTACCGGTAAGCGACATCGCGGTACCACCGAACAACGGCACCACGGAAACGGTCGCGCCGGGCGCAACCGTTACGTTGAGGCCGTTGGTGCCGTTCGCATAGCTGGTGGTCGCCCCGGTACAGGTGACGGTGGGTGTCCCGGTGCACGCCGCCAGCGCGTCGGCCGGAATGACGCCGGCGCCGACCAGCGCGACCAGCATGCCGGTCGGGACCAGCATTTTCGGACGTGCTTCCGCGCGCTTTTTATTCGATCCCATGCGCATACGCATAATTACACCTTCCCTTAAAGAGAATCGACGACACCGAGCCATTCCTTTGCACAATCAAATGCGAAGGAAAATACCGGAACACGTTATTCGATATTTATAGATAAATACCTTCCCGCCACCAATCCGGAACGGATGGCTGGATTGACAACTGGCGAGAATTAATCAACGAGTATTATTTAATCCGCATCTTTTGTTTTTACGCCCTCTGCCCGGTAATTTTTTCATTAATCCGCACCTGCGGTGTCACGTTAATCAGAACAGCCGTCTTGCGCCCGCGCTCATGGCGCGTGTTTTATGTCCCTCAAACGGCATCCGATCCCGAACTGCCCGTCCGACAGGGCGATCCGCCCATAAACGAACGCTGAGTTCACAGGTGGAACAAACCGGATTTCGATTGTCCCGCATGTCGATTCATCAATAACCGCCATTTGATCCGTGCGTCTCCCGCAAGGATGGCGAGTCAAATATAGGCCCGACTCGCAAACGTTTTCCACGGGCCGGCTAAGTTTTTGTCAAAACTCAACAATCTTTCATTAATATTCGGCGATTCGTATGCGAGATGTAAATTTTATATTTTAACTAATCACGCAGAATCGTTAAAAAACGCAAAACATTCCGGTTTTAATATGCTGGGCTTTTCTTGAATCTGCTTTAATTGATTCACATCCGCCGCATTGCGGTTGCGTCGGTGCCGGCGATAACGAGGTGTCCAAGGGAGAACTTCACGATGGTGACGTTGAACATCAACAACCGGCCGGCGGAGGTCGACGCCGATCCGTCGACGCCGGTGCTCTGGGTGCTGCGCGACAACCTCGGGCTGACCGGCACCAAGTTCGGCTGCGGCACCGGAGATTGCGGCGCGTGCACCGTGCACGTCGACGGCCGGCCGGTGCGCAGCTGCACGCTCGCGCTGTCGTCGGTGGGGAACTCCCGCATCACGACGTCCGAACACCTCGCCGACGATGCGGTCGGCAAGGCCGTGCTCGACGCATGGGTCCGGCACGATGTCGCGCAATGCGGCTACTGCCAGAGCGGCCAGATGATGAGCGCGGCCGGACTGCTGCGCGGCAACAAGGCGCCTACCGATGCCGACATCGACAGTGCGATGGCCGGCAATCTGTGCCGTTGCGCCACCTACCAGCGCATCCGCGCCGCGATTCACGATGCGGCCAGGGCGCTTGCCTGAGGCTGCCGGAGACTCCGATCATGCGTATTCGCACTGCCGGGCGTCCGGCGAGCACCGACGCCCCCCACTCCGACGCTTCGCCCGCCACCGGAGCCGCTGCTCCGATGCCCGGCCGGCGCGGCTTCCTGAAGCTCACGGTCGCGGCGGGCGGCTGTCTCGCGCTCGGCATCCCGCCGCTGCGCGCCCGCGCCGAAGCCGGCACCGTGCTCCGGGCTTCGCCACCGCAAGCATTCCTGATCATTGCGCCGGACAACACCGTTACCGTCGCCGTCAACCGCACCGAGGCCGGCCAGGGCGTCAGCACCGCGCTGCCGATGGCGCTGGCCGACGAACTCGACGCCGACTGGCGCAACGTGCGCACCGTGCTCGCGCCGGCCGGCGAGCCGTACAAGGATCCGGTGACCGGTATCCAGATGACTGCCGGCTCGACGTCGATCAATCACTCGTTCACGCAATACCGTGAACTGGGTGCGTCCGCGCGCGCGATGCTCGTCGCGGCCGCCGCGCGGCGCTGGAACGTCGACCCGGCGACCTGCCGCACCGCGAACGGCGTCGTGACGTCGGGCAACCATCGTGCGACCTACGGCGACCTTGCGCCGGACGCGATGGCGATGCCGGTGCCGCAGCACGTGCCGCTGAAGTCGCCCGACCAGTTCCGCCTCATCGGCAAGCCGACTCCACGCGTGGATGCGCGCGCGATGCTCGACGGCACACTGAAGTACGGGATGGACTGGCGCCTGCCGGACATGATGGTGGCCGTGGTCGCGCGTCCGCCGCGGTTCGGCGGACAGGTCGCGAGCTACAACGCGGCGGCCGCGCGGGCCGTCAAGGGTGTCGTCGAGGTCGTCGAGATCCCGACCGATCGCGGCGGCACCGCCGTCGCCGTGATCGCGAACGGCTACTGGCCGGCCAGGCTCGGCCGCGATGCGCTGCAGGTCACGTGGAAGGACACCGGCTCGACCGTGTCGTCCGCCGAGCAGATGCAGGCGTACAAGCAGCTCGCCGGCACGCCCGGCACCGTCGTGCGCACGGCCGATGCCGGCAACGCGCCGCCGGCGGCCACGCGCATCCAGAAGGACTACGAATTTCCGTATCTTGCACATGCGCCGATGGAGCCGCTCAGCTGCACGGTCGACGTCGGGCCGCCGAGCTGCGCGTGCGGGATCAAGATCTGGGGCGGCTCGTCGATGCAGACGACCGATCGCGCCGCGGTCGCGAAGGCGCTCGGCGTCGCGCCGGAGAAGGTGCAGATCTTCACGATGACGTCGGGCGGCGACTACGGACGGCGCTCGACGCCGACGTCGGACTACGTGGTCGAAGCCGCTCGCGTGTCCGCCGCGTACCTTGCGGCCGGCCACTTGGGCCCGGTCAAGACGATCTGGACGCGCGAAGACGACTTGCGCGGCGGCTACTACCGCCCGATGGTGCTGCATCGCGTCGACATCGGCGTCGACGGCAGCGGCGCCGTGCGGGACTGGCAGCATGTCGTCGTCGGCCAGTCGGTGCTGAAGGGCTCGCCGCTCGAGCGCACGACGATGCTCAAGCACGGCACCGATCCGAGCCTGACCGAAGGCGTGGCGAACAGCCCGTACGGCTTCCCGATGCAGGTGTCGGTCCATCAGACCGACGCGGACGTGCCGGTCCAGTCGTGGCGTTCGGGCGGCCATACGCACACGGCGTTCGTGATGGAGACGCTGGTCGACGAACTCGCGCACTCGGCGCGGCAGGATCCGGTCGCGTACCGGATGGCGCGGCTGGCCGGCCCCGAGCATGCGCCGCATCGCCAGGCGCTCGCGCTGGCCGTCGACAAGTCCGGCTACGGCACGCGCACGCTGCCGGCCGGGCACGCGTGGGGCGTCGCAATGCACGAAACGGCCGGCTCGGTCGTCGCGTACGTGACGGAAGTGTCGATCGAAGCGCAGCAGCCGCGCGTGCATCGCGTGACGGCGGGCGTGTATGCGGGCCGCATCGTGAACCCGACCGGCGCGGAGGCGCAGATCCAGGGCGGTGCGCTGTTCGGCCTCGCGACGACCAAGCCGGGTTTCGCGATCGACGTCGAGCGTGGCGCGGTCCGCAACGCCGGTTTCGCCGACTACCCGCCCGTGCGGATGCAGGAGGCGCCGCCGGTGGACGTGTTCTTCGTGCCGTCGGATGCGCATCCGACCGGGCTGAGCGAAGCCGGCGTGCCGCCGATCGCGCCGGCGGTCGCGAACGGCGCGTTCGTGCTGACCGGCGAACGGATGCGTGCGTTGCCGTTCGCGCCGATGACGGTCGCGTCGATCGCGCCGGTCGCCGCGCCGCCTGCCGCGGCCGCCGCCGACGACGATCCGTACGCCGATCTGCCCGCCGGCGGCTGCCGGATTCCGCACAAGGCGAAGGCGGCCGCGTTCAAGCCGAAGGTCGAACACAGCCAGGCCGGCGTCGGGCAGCCGAGCGCGGTGCCGAAATTCCTGCGGCCGAAACGGCGCGCCGGGATTCCGTGCATCGATGCGTTGAAGAAGGGGACGGTGACGTAACGCGCGAGCGGCGACACGGACCTGCCGGTGCTTGCGCCCCGCGGGCGCGGCAGGTCCGTAGCGACATCCGCCCGTTTTGCGGCCAGGCGGGCCGGCGGCGCCCCGGCCGCCCTTCCCGCCTTCGCATCCTGCCCGGCCAGAACGTGTGCCGGATTCCCGCATGCCCCCTCAGTTGCTTCGACGTCGACGATCGATCGGCCGCGCCCGGAATGAGCGCTTGATCGAGCGACGAACCCGTCGCGTCGCCTGCGATCCGCTGGTACGCACCGATCAAGTAGACGTCGGTACGCTCAGGGCGCCGGCAATCACGACCTTCGATCATCCGGGCACGACCGGGTAGACCGCCCGCGCCGCAATGTTCTATACTGCCCCCCAGTATCCGGAACCGACGATCCCATGCCGCATTCCCCCGAAGAGAAGAAACGTGTCCTGACCCGCGTTCGCCGTGTCCGCGGGCAGCTGAACGCGCTCGAGCAGGCGCTCGAGGAGGGAGCCGACTGCGGTCCGGTGCTTCAGCAGCTGGCTGCGATCCGCGGCGCGATCAACGGCGTGATGGCCGGCGTGCTCGAAAGCCATTTGCGCGAGGAATTTACCCAGCTCGCGGATGCCCCGCGGCCTGCTTCCGAATCGATCGACGATATCGTGAACCTCGTCCGGTCCTACTTGCGCTGACCGACGCGCGATCGTCGACGTACCGCTCCATTCGATGATTTTTTAAAGGAATTCCCATGAAATCACGTGCCGCAGTTGCATTCGAAGCGGGTAAGCCGCTGCAGATCGTCGAAATCGACGTCGAACCGCCCCGCAAGGGCGAAGTGCTCGTCAAGATCACCCACACCGGCGTCTGTCACACCGACGCGTTCACGTTGTCGGGCGACGATCCCGAAGGCCTGTTCCCCGCCGTGCTGGGCCACGAAGGCGCCGGCATCGTGGTCGAAGTCGGCGAAGGCGTGACGAGCGTGAAACCCGGCGACCACGTGATTCCCCTCTACACCGCCGAATGCGGCGAGTGCCTGTTCTGCAAGAGCGGCAAGACCAACCTGTGCGTAGCGGTACGCGCGACCCAGGGCAAGGGCGTGATGCCCGACGGCACCACGCGCTTCAGCTACAACGGCCAGCCGATCTATCACTACATGGGCTGCTCGACGTTCAGCGAATACACGGTCGTCGCCGAAGTGTCGCTCGCGAAGATCAGCCCGGACGCGAACCCGGAACAGGTCTGCCTGCTCGGCTGCGGCGTCACGACGGGTCTCGGCGCGGTGAAGAACACGGCCAAGGTGCAGGAAGGCGACACGGTCGCCGTGTTCGGTCTCGGCGGCATCGGCCTCGCGGTGATCCAGGGCGCGAAGCTCGCGAAGGCCGGCCGCATCATCGCGATCGACACCAACCCGGGCAAGTTCGACCTCGCGCGCGTGTTCGGCGCCACCGATTGCGTGAACCCGAAGGATCACGAAAAGCCGATCCAGCAGGTGATCGTCGAAATGACCGGCTGGGGCGTCGACCACAGCTTCGAGTGCATCGGCAACGTCAACGTGATGCGCGCGGCGCTCGAATGCGCGCACCGCGGCTGGGGCCAGTCCGTCATCATCGGCGTCGCGGGCGCCGGCCAGGAAATCTCGACGCGTCCGTTCCAGCTCGTTACCGGCCGCCGCTGGCTCGGCACCGCGTTCGGCGGCGTCAAGGGCCGCTCCGAACTGCCGGGTATGGTCGAGGACGCCATGGCCGGCAAGATCCAGCTCGCCCCGTTCGTCACGCACACGAAGCCGCTCACCGGCATCAACGAAGCGTTCGACCTGATGCACGAAGGCAAGTCGATCCGCACCGTCGTGCATTACTGACACACGCACAACGGAGGCCGGTAGCGACAGCCGGCCTCCTGCATGATGCGGCCGGCAAGCCGAGCGGCTTGCCGGCCGCACACGTTCTTCGAATCGAATCTCCGCCATCCGACCGGCAACGGTCGCCCTCATGTCGTGCGGCCCACCCAGCCGCTCCCGCACGGCTCCATCTGCTCGCGGCAACCGTCCCGCACCGGCGCGCGGGCGTCAATCCCGACGACCATCCGCACGCGGCGACATCAGGATCGGCGCGTAGTGAACCGTGTACGCGACGAACGCGACGATCCAGCACGCGCCCGACGCATCGAGCCACACCGGATAAGGCACGCCGGGAATCAGCGGCCCGAACACGCGCAGGACTGCCGCGGCGATCACCAGCCAGTAACACAGCTGCTCCCACGGACCGGCGACGAGCATGCGGCCCGTGTGACCGAGCGCGGTGCGGGTGATCATCGCGATGATCGCGCCGCCGATTGCGCCGACGGTCAACGCATGCACGGCAAGCGAGTGTGCGACGACGCCCGCGAACGACAGCGCGAGCAGCACGAAGCCGACCGGAAGCCACAGACACGACACGTGCAGGATCCACACGATCGGCCGGTTGCCGACGCGCCACGAATGCCAGCCGGCGAGACGCCATGCATGCAGCACGGCCGTCGCAAGTGCGGCGACGATCAGCAGCGTATCGGGCGCGCCAAGCGCATCGGCGAACAGCGTCACCGCGACCGCGGGTGCCGCGAGCGCGTCCACGATCCTGAAGCGGCGGATCGTGAACCCCGGTATCGCGTTCGTCGTGAACATCGGCACGATGCGGCCGGTGATCACCGCGACGAAGAACACGACGAGCCCCGTCGCCGCATAGGCCGCACGCAACGCAACATCGGCCCGCCCCGTCATCACGGAGGCATGAAACAGCGCATTCAGCGCGCCGAACAGCAGCAACGCAACCGGCAGGAACACCTTGTGCCGGTTCTTCGCGGCGATCAGCACGCGCAGCAGCACGACCGCGGTCAGCGGCAGGAACAGCGCATCGACGATGGCGGCGAGCATCGCCGGCCCGGACCACACGAGCACGCGCCCCGCGAGCCAAAGCAGCCACAACGCGGCGAGCGCCGGGCCGCGCAGCGTTTCGCGTGCGGTCCATGCACGCGTGGCGGTGAGCAGGAAGCCGACGACGATCGCGGCGACGAAGCCGAAGATCATTTCGTGTACGTGCCACATGAGCCCGGTCATCGCACCGGCATGCCCGGCGACGGGTTCACCGTGCCAGGCCGCGAGCCACATCGCGACGGCAATGGCAGCAAACAGCGCGCCGGTCAGATAGAACGGCCGCAGTCCAAGCTGCAGCAACGGCAGCGTATCGGGCGCTGAAGGCGCCCGCATCGGTTCGCTGATTTTCATGCGCGCTCCGGTAATCGAGGATGACGTCATTCATCCTAGACCCGCGATGCGCGAGATGTGGGCGTGCCCCTACGCGGCGCAGTGGCATCGTCCGCGTTCATGACGCACGTCAAGCTCGCATGTCACGCATGTGCGAGACTGCGGACAGTAGTCAGCCCCGCACGCGTCGCATCCTGAGCGTCGCCGACGGCGATTCCCCGAACGCGCGCTTGTAGTCGATCGCGAATCGCCCGAGGTGCGCGAAGCCCCATTTCAGCGCGATGTCGGTCACCGACGCGAGCGCCGGCGTCGCGTCGTCGAGCAGCTCGTCGCGCACATGTTGCAGCCGCAACTGGCGCACGAACGCCATCGGCGTCACGCCGTGACGATTGCGGAACCCGGCGAACAGCGTGCTCGGGCTGACGCCCGCGAGGTCGGCGAGCCGTTCGATCGTCAGCGGCTCGTCGACGTGCGCACGGATGTATTCCTCGACGCGGCGTACATAGAACGGCGCCAGCGGCATCGGCGCGGGGCGCGTGCGATTGCGTGCGGTGTTCGGGTGGCCGTACAGCAGCAGATTGAGCAGCGTCGATTCGAGCTGCTCGAACGCGAGCGGATGACGCAGCGGATGCCCGTCGGTCGCGATCGCGTCGGCCAGCATCGGCAGCATCTGCGTGAGGCATGCGCCCTGCGGCGATGCCACGCTGAACGCGGGCTCGAACTCCACCGGCATGCGCCGGTCGTCGCCGAAATGCCGCTGCGCATGCCGCTCCATCACGTCACGCTCGATGCGCAGGACCGCTTGCGGACACGCTTCGCCCCACCGCATGCGCAGCGGCAGCGTCGGGGACAGCAGCGACGCGGTGTCGGGCGACGACACGAAGCGTGTCCCTCCGCATTCGATCTCGGCGTCGCCGCGCAGCGGAATCTGCAGCAGATAGAAATGCTCGAGCGGCCCCGGTTCGATCGACACTTCGCCGCCGTAGTCGAGCAGATTCAGCGACAGGTTGCCCCAGCGCGCATGATGCATGCAGCTGTGCAGCGCGTGCGAATCGCCGGTCAGCGCGAGTCGATGCGGCTTGAACACTTCGGCCACGCGCGCACGCACTTCGTCGAGATCGTTCGACTGCAGCAGCAGCGTGTCGCGATTGAAACAGGCGGCGTCGCCCAGCCAGCCGGTTCCGGAAAATTGCCCCATCGAAGTTCTCCCGTCGTGCTCGATCGCACTTGCGCGGTGCACGCGTTCCCGATCCCGGACACTCCGGTCGCACGATCCGGATAGCGTCCGGACGATCCGGACAATCCGCGTCGTTACACTACGCGAGCGCTGCGCACCTCATGCAAGAAGCGGACCGTTCGCGCATCGTAGAAAACTGCGCGGGCCTTCCGTATCCGCACATACCCGCAGTGCACCGCGTTCCGGGCCCGGCGCGGCCGGCCGGTCAGCAGGTTTCCGGAATTCGCGGATACCGGCCGAAGAAAGCGGATAGAAGCGCGCGTTTCGTCCGCCAATACTGGGCCCATGCAAGCCACGAACAAAATGGAGGGACACATGAAAGGACGACACATCGAGATCCCGTCGCCGGATGGCGGCGCGTTTCGCGCTTACCTGAGCACGCCGGCCGTTGGCACGGGGCCCGGCATCGTGCTGTGTCACGAGATCTTCGGCGCGAACGCGACGATGCGCGACGTGGCCGACTATTACGCGGAAGAAGGCTATACGGTGCTCGTGCCCGACCTGTTCTGGCGGCAGGCGCCCGGCATCGAGCTCGGCTACACCGCGGCCGACTTCGAACGCGCGATGGCGCTGTACCGCGAGTACGACGAAAACAAAGGCGTCGACGACATCGCCGCCGCGCTGGCCGTGCTGACGCAACGGCCGGAATGCACGGGCAAGGCAGGCGTGCTCGGCTTCTGCCTCGGCGGCAAGCTCGCGTATCTCGCCGCATGCCGGCTGCCGGACGTGGCCGCCGCCGTCAGCTATTACGGCGTCGGGATCGAGCATGCGCTCGACGAAGCCGCGCATCTGCATGGCCGCCTGGTGCTGCAGATCCCCGCGCAGGACCGCTTCTGCCCGCCCGACGCGCAGCAGCGCATTACCGCGGCGCTGGCGGCGCGCGAGGGCGTCGAAGTGTACGTATACCCGGGCGTCGACCACGCGTTCGCGCGCCTCGGCGGCGATCACTTCGACAAGGCAGCCGCGGTGATGGCGCACCAGCGCGCGATCGCCGCATTCCGCACGGCGCTCGGTCCGCACTACGATCTGTCCACGCTGTGGGAAGAACATCTGCGGCACGAATTCGACACGCGCAACGTCGACGCGACGATGGACACGATGGTCGCGCAGCCGTACGTGAACCATATTCCGACGCTGACGGGCGGTGTCGGCTACGACGAGCTCAAGCGTTTCTACACGCACCACTTCGTGCATGCGAACCCGCCGGACACGACGATCACGCCGATCTCGCGCACGGTCGGCGCGAGCCAGATCGTCGACGAGCTGCTGTTCTGCTTCACGCACACGACCGAGATCGACTGGATGCTGCCCGGCGTTGCGCCGACCGGCAAGCGCGTCGAGATCCCGCTCGTCGCGATCGTCAAGTTCCGCGGCGACAAGCTGTATCACGAACACATCTACTGGGACCAGGCGAGCGTGCTCGTGCAGATCGGGCTGCTCGACGCGGCCGGGCTGCCCGTCGCCGGCGTCGAGACGGCGCGCAAGCTGCTCGACGAAACCGTGCCGTCGAACACGCTGATGCAGCGCTGGCACGACAGCGCGTAATCGCCGGATACGGCGCGCGCGCGTCGAGCGCGCGCCGCCTTCATTCAACCACGTCAGGAGACACCCCATGACTTCCCTTGCTGGCAAAGTCGCGATCGTCACCGGCGGCGCCACGCTGATCGGCGCGGCCGTCGCGCAGGACCTGAACCGCGCCGGCGCAAGCGTCGCGATTGTCGATCTCGATGCGGAGAACGGCGCGCGCGTCGCCGACACGCTCGGCGAACGCGCGATGTTCATCGCGACCGACATCACCGACGATCGCGCGATCGAACGGGCGGTGTCGGCCGTCGACGAACGCTTCGGCGCGATCGACCTGCTGATCAATCTCGCCTGCAGCTACGTCGACAACGGCATCCAGGCCACCCGCAACGACTGGCTCGCGGCGATGGACGTGAACGTCGTGTCGGCCGCGATGCTGGTCAAGGCCGTCCGGCCGCACCTCGCACGGCGCGGCGGCGGCGCGATCGTGAACTTCAGTTCGATCTCCGCGCAATGCGCGCAAACGGGCCGCTGGCTCTACCCGACCTCAAAGGCCGCGATGCGCCAGCTCACGCGCAGCATGGCGATGGATCTCGCCGCCGACCGGATCCGCGTGAACTCGGTGTCGCCGGGATGGACGTGGTCGCGCGTGATGGACGAACTGACGCACGGCGATCGCGCGAAGACCGATCGCGTGGCCGCGCCGTTTCATCTGCTCGGCCGTGTCGGCGATCCGGCGGAGGTCGCGCAGGTCGTCACGTTCCTGTGCAGCGATGCGGCGAGCTTCGTGACGGGCGCCGACTACGCGGTCGACGGCGGCTATTCCGCGATGGGCCCCGAACAGGCAGTGCCCGCGATTCCGCGCCTGGCCGAGTAGCCGCACGTCGTTTCCGCCGGCACATCGCCCGACCCGATTCATTCGTTCTACCAAGGATTTCATCATGAAACGCATCGCCATCGTCGGCGCCGGCCAGTCCGGCCTGCAACTCGCCTTCACGCTGCTCGACCAGGGCTATCACGTCACGCTCGCGACCAATCGCGATGCGGAGCAGATCCGCACCGGCAAGGTCATGTCGAGCCAGTGCATGTTTCATACCGCGCTGCAGATCGAGCGCGATCTCGGCCTGAACGCGTGGGAAGAAGCGTGTCCGTCGGTCGAAGGCATCGGCATCGCGGTGCCGCATCCGGACGGCGGCGGCCAAAAGGCGATCGACTGGTCGTCGCGCCTGACCCGCTACGCGCAATCGGTCGATCAGCGCGTGAAGATGGCCGACTGGCTCGATGCGATCCGCCGTCGCGGCGCGGACGTGCGCATCTGCGATGTCGGCGTGCCCGAGCTCGAGGACCTCGCGCACAGCCACGATCTCGTGCTGCTCGCGGCCGGCAAGGGGGAAATCGTGAACCTGCTCGGCCGCGACGACGCGCGCAGCGCGTTCGAACGCCCGCAGCGCGCGCTCGCCCTCACGTACGTGAAAGGCATGACGCCGAGCCAGCCGTATTCGCGCGTGCGCTTCAACCTGCTGCCGGGCATCGGCGAATACTTCGTGTTTCCCGCGCTGACCACCACCGGCCCGTGCGAAATCATGGTGTTCGAAGGGATCCCCGGCGGCCCGCTCGACTGCTGGGCCGACGTGAAGACGCCCGAACAGCATCTCGACCGCAGCCTGTCCTTTTTGCAGCAGTACGTGCCGTGGGAATTCGAGCGCTGCCGCGACGTCGAGCTCACCGATCCGAACGGCACGCTGTCCGGCCGCTTCACGCCGACCGTGCGCAAGCCGTCGTTCCGCCTGCCGTCGGGCCGCACCGTGTTCGGCATGGCCGATGCGGTGGTCGTCAACGATCCGATCACCGGCCAGGGCTCGAACAATGCGGCGAAATGCGCGAAGGTGTACGGCGACGCGATCCTCGCGCGCGAAGCCGAGCCGTTCGACGAACGCTGGATGCACGACACGTTCGAACGCTACTGGGCCTATGCGCAGCACGTCGTGCGCTGGACCAACTCGCTGCTCACCCCGCCGCCGCCGCATATCCTCGAACTGCTCGGCGCCGCCGGCCAGTTGCCTTCGCTCGCGTCGACGATCGTCAACGGCTTCGACGATCCGCGCGAATTCTCGCCGTGGTGGTTCGATCCATCTGCCTGTGCGGCGCTGATCCGCGAACACGCCGCACGCTCGGAGTAAGCGCCATGGAACCCACCGCTGCCTGCCGCCCCGCGGTCGACCCGCTGCAATTGCGTGCCGCATTCGGACAGTTTCCGACCGGCGTCACCGTGATCACCACGCGCTCGCAGGACGGGCGCAAGGTCGGCCTCACCGCCAATTCGTTTTCGTCGCTGTCGCTCGACCCGCCGCTCGTGCTGTGGAGCCTGCGCAAGGTCGCGCCGAGCCGCCCCGATTTCGTCGCGGCCACGCACTTCGCGATCAATATCCTCGCGCACGACCAGATCGAGCTGTCGCGCCGCTTCGCGACGCCCGCCGCCGACAAGTTCGACGGCGTGCCGCACGTCGATGCCGACGCAGGCGGCGTGCCGTGCCTCGACGGATCCAGCGCACGCTTCGTGTGCCGCAACATCGGCCATTACGAAGGCGGCGACCATCTGCTGTTCATCGGCGAGATCGAGCAATTCGACACGTTCGGGCGCGCGCCGCTCGTGTTTCATGCCGGCCAGTATCGCGCGATCTCGGCTCACCCGGATCTTTGCTGAGCCGCTTGATTAGTCATACGAATAACGATTCAGGAGATGGTGATGATGAAATGCGGCTCTCGCCTGCTTGCGATCGCAGGCCTCGTGTTCGCCGGGCTGGCCGGCCACACGCCGGCCCGCGCAACCGACCTGCCGTCGGTCAACCTCGGGATGACCAGTTTCCTCGACGGGCTGCCGCCGGCCGGCTCCGGCTGGTACGGCACGCAGTATCTCGAGTACTACACGGCCGGCCGCGTCAACGACAATGCCGGCAACAAGGTCGGGTTGCCGAAGCAGGACATCGACCTGTTCGCCGGGCTGAGCCAGCTCGTCTATCAGTCGCCGCTGACGTTCGGCGGCATGCATCCGGGGCTCGACGTGATCCTGCCGTGGGTGGCGGCCGTGCATACGAACGATGGAATCGGCAACGTCGCGCTGAATTCGCGGCCCGGGTTCGGCGACCTGCTCGTCGGCCCGTTCATCCAGTTCGATCCGGTGATGGGCGCGCACGGGCCGCGCTTCGCGCAGCGGCTGGAATTCCAGTTCATCGCGCCGACCGGCGCGTACGATCCGGCGCGCGCGATCAACCCCGGCAGCCACTTCTGGTCGTTCGATCCGTACTGGGCTGCGACGTTCTGGGTCACGCCGAAGTGGACCGTGTCGTGGCGGCTGCACTATCTGTGGAATGCGACCAATCACGAGCCGGCCGCCGCGCTCGGACCCGACGTGACGTCGACGCAGGCCGGTCAGGCCGTCCATGCGAACTTCGCGACCGAGTACGAAGTGCGGCCCGGGCTGCGGCTGGGCCTGAACGGCTACTGGCTGCGGCAGACCACCGACATGAAGGTGAACGGCCAGCACGTATCCGGTACGCGCGAAGCCGTGCTCGCGATCGGCCCGGGCGCGATGTACAGCTTCTCGCCGCAGGATCATCTGATGTTCAACGCGTACTTCGAGGTCCATGCGCGCAACCGGCCGCAGGGCACGCGGATGGTGCTGCGCTACGTGCATCACTTTCAGTGATGCGCGAGCCGGCCGGCGTCACGGACGGTATCGTCTGGTGAATGCGATGTACGCCATCCGCGCGTGGACGCGTGTCCTATAGTTCTTGAGATGCAAGGCGGCCAACGCATCACGAACAGGAACGGAACACGCGATGACGACTTCTGCTCTTCCCCGGCTTTTCCCGCGCGCCGCGAAGCGGCTGATGCATCGCGTGGCGGCGGTTGCGCCGGCGCTGGCCGTCGGCATCGCGGTCTCGGCCTGCGGCGGCGACAGTTCGCTCGATTCCGGCGAACCGGCCTACGCGACGCAGGCGCGCCCGCAGATCGATGCGGTGCTGGCGGACACGATGGCGCCCGGCGCGGTCGTTTATGTGCAGTCGCCGCACGGCAACTGGCTCGCGTCGTTCGGCACGGCCGTGCGCGGCACCCACGCGCCGATCCCGACGAACGCGCATTTCCGCATCGGCAGCGTCACGAAGACGTGGACGGGCACGGTCATTCTGCAACTCGTGCAGGAAGGCCGGCTGAAGCTGACCGACCACGTGAGCCAGTACGTCGCGAACGTGCCCAACGGCGATTCGATCACGATCGAGCAGCTGCTGACGATGCGCAGCGGCCTCTACAACTACTCGACGAGTCTCGCGTTCAACCAGACGCTCGATGCGCAGCCGAACAAGCTGTGGACCATCGACGAACTGTTGGGCATCGCCGAGAGCCAGCCCGTCTATTTCGCGCCGGGCGCGGGCTTTCGCTACTCGAACACGAATACGGTGCTGCTCGGTCGGATCATCGAGCAGCTCACCGGCATGAGCGCCGCCGATGCGATCCGGACGCGCCTGTTCGCGCCGCTCGGCCTGACCGAGACCACGCTGCCGCCGCAGGACAACACGGCGCTGCCGGCGCCGGCGCCGCGCGGTTACCAGTGGGGCACCAATACCGAGACGATCGACAGCGACGAACTGTCGCCGGCACGACAGGCGGCCGCGCAGAACGGCACGCTGCAGCCGACCGACGTGACGACCGTCAATACGTCGTGGGCATGGACCGCCGGCTCGGGCATTTCGACCGTGACCGAGCTGGCCGCATACGTGCAGCGGATGGTCGGCGGCGGCTATCTGAACGCCGACCTGCAGGCACAGCGGCTCGCGAGCTGCACGCCGACCGATCCGTCGGATCCGGCATCGGCGAGCTACTGCATGGGGCTCGCGAAGTTCGGCACGTTCTATGGGCACACCGGCGAAATACCCGGTTTCAATACGTTCGCGGGCTACGACCCGGTGACGAAGACGACGATCGTCACATGGGCGAACACGGCCGCCGGGCCGAACGGACTCGCACCGGCCAACAAGATCGCGCGGATCATCATGGGCGAGCTCGGCAAGGCGGGCGATGTGCCGAGCGAGGGACGGCCATGACGGCCCGGCGCGGCCTCGCCCATTTCGCGGCCTGCACGGCCTGTGCCGCCGGTGCGAAACTGCACTTCGGATCGGTCTTCGGCGGCACGTCCGAGCGCCGGCAAGTGGGTAATCGACACCGGGAAACGATGCCGTTTGCACCGGTAGCGAACCGCCGCGACTGCGTTCGAAGTTAGCCGTAGGGGGCCACCCGCGCGGGCAGTGGACTACGGCTGCGTCCAGGGTCGACCATGGGTCCGGGTTGCATTGACGCCGCTATGATCGACCTGTCTCGCGACGCCGCCCGGGGGGGAGGAGGAGCCTCCCATGAAGACCTTGATCGTGCCGGCCACGGCGCTGCGGCCCGGCCGGCACGCGAATTCGTCGCACGCGACGTCCCGCTCTCGAGTTCACTGCCCGATACTGGTGAACGTCGGCAACAACACGCGATACACATGGATCATCGCCGGCCCGAGCAACACGCACATCAGTGCCGGGAAGATGCAGAAGATCAGCGGAAACAGCAGCTTCAGCGCGATCTTCGCGGCCCGTTCCTCGGCCCGCATCTGCCGCCGCGTGCGCAGCATGTCCGACAGCACGCGCAGCGATTCGGCGATGCTCGTGCCGAAACGATCTGCCTGGATCAGCATCGCGCAAAAGGACTCGATATCCTCGACGCCCGTCCGCAGCGCGAGATTGCGCAGCGCCGTTTCCTTGGTGAAGCCGGAACGCATCTCGAGCAGCAGCAGGTCGAACTCGCCCGCGACCACCTCGCTGCGAAAGCGCAATTCGTCGCTCACCTTCATCAATGCCGCGTCCAGTCCGAGCCCCGCTTCGACACACACCGTAAGCAGGTCGAGTGCGTCAGGAAAGTCCTCGAAGATCGTCCGCTGGCGCGCGGCGACACGCCGCGCCAGCACGAAGTTCGGCAGGTAGTAGCCGATCCCGGCCAGCGCGACGAGGATGGCCGACAACAGCATGCGCTGTTCCGCGACGCGCGTCGTGATCAGCATCAGTAGCGCGGCGCACGGCAGCGCGAGCGCGAGCAGCGTCTTCGCGGTGAAATACAGCGCGGCCGCGTTCGCATCGCGCCATCCGGCATTCATCAACCGCAGGCGCAGCGGCGAATTCTCCCAGCCCTCCTCCGGTAGCGACAGCCTGGAAATCGGCCTGGACAGCTCGACGAGCTTCTCGACCCAGTGCGGGCCCGCGTCCCCGCCGTCCGCGCCGATCCCGATACCGCCGCTCGCCCCGCTTGCCTGCTGCAGCCGGCGCTGCATGCTGCGCGGCGCGAACAGCAGCATCGCGACGAGCACGCCACCGGCCACGAAGATGAACAAGCCGGCCAGCATCACGGTGTGTACTACGCTCAGGTTTTGCATGACAACCTCGAAACGGTTCGTGAAGCCTGTGACACACGCGTCAGACGCGAATCCTGATGATGCGGCGCATCCAGACGAGACCGAAGGCCATCGACACCAGCATCGTGCCGATCATCTTGACTCCCGCAGGGTCCGTCCACAGCACGGACAGAAACTCGCGGTTCACGATGGCCATGAGCGACGCGGTAGCGAACGGCAGCAGGCCGAGGATCCACGCGGACAGCCGCCCTTCCGCCGACAGCACGCGAATCTTGTCGAACAGCTTGAAGCGCTCGCGAATCAGCGCGGCGATGTTGTCCAGCAGTTCCGCGAGATTGCCGCCGGTCTCGCGCTGGATCAGCACCGCGATCACGAAGTAGCGCAAGTCGTCTGCCGGCACGCGGGTCGCGAGGTTCACCAACGCGTCGTGCAGCGACACGCCGTAGTTGATCTCGTCGAAGGTGATCCGGAACTCGCCGCCCATCGGGTCGGGAAACTCCTCGCCGACCATCCCCAGCGCACTCGTGAACGAATGACCGGAACGCAACGCCCGCGCGATCATGTCGCAGATGTCCGGCAATTGCCGATGCAGCTTGGCCATTCGCCGGTTGCGATGGCGCAGCACGTACATCGTCGGCAAGCATCCGCTCAGCAGTGCAGCGATCAGCGCAACGATCATCGGCAACGGGGTGACGCACAGGATCAGCGCGATCGCCACCGGAAACGCGACGCTCAGCGTCACCAGCTTCGAGACGCTCCAGTCGAGCCCGGACTGCTGCAGCAGCAGGTCGATCGCCTGTACGCGCGGCACGCGCAGCAGCAGCCGGTCGAGCGGCTTCGACTCGTCGAGCATCCGCTTCTTGAGGATCGACAGCCGCTCCTGCTGCACGTTGCCGCCGGCCGACATCGCGCGCAGCCGCGACTCGATCCGGCGCGCGGCCGCGCCATGGCGCGCGTTCCACCATTGATAGGCGCCTTCGATCGCGAGCACGACCGCGACGAACGTGAGAATCACAAAACCGTAAAAGATCGAGTCCATGTCGCCTCCCCGGGATCGGACCGCGGCCGTCCGTCAGTTCGTCTCGTAGTGCCGGGACGGGTCGTACAGCGAATCCGGCAAGTCGATGCCGAAGGCCTGCAGCCGCTCGGCGAACTTCGGCCGCACGCCGGTCGCGCAGAAGTGCCCGCGCACCGTGCCGTCGCGGTCCACCCCCGTACGCTTGAACGTGAAGATCTCCTGCATGTTGATGATTTCGCCTTCCATCCCAGTCAGCTCCTGAATGCTGACGATCTTGCGCTTGCCGTCGGTGAGCCGCGTCGCCTGCACGACCACCGAGATCGCCGACGCGATCTGCTGGCGCATCGTCTTCGGCGGCAGCGTCAGGCCGCCGACGCTGATCATGTTTTCGAGCCGCGTCAGCGCATCGCGCGGCGTGTTCGCGTGGATCGTCGCGAGCGACCCTTCGTGGCCGGTGTTCATCGCATTGAGCATGTCGAGCGCTTCCGCGCCGCGCACTTCGCCGAGGATGATCCGATCGGGCCGCATCCGCAGCGCGTTGCGCACGAGCGTGCGCTGCGTGATCTCGCCCTTGCCCTCGATGTTCGGCGGCCGCGTCTCGAGGCGCAGCACGTGCGGCTGCTGCAGCTGCAGCTCGGCCGCGTCTTCGATCGTCACGATTCGCTCGAATCGCGGAATGAAACCCGACAGGATGTTGAGCAGCGTCGTCTTGCCGCTGCCGGTGCCGCCCGACACGAGCACGTTCACCTTCGCCTTGGCCAGCGCGTCGAGCAGTTCGGCCATCGGCGGCGTGAGGCTGTGGAAGCGCACCAGGTCCTCCATCTTCAGCGGGTTGACCGCGAAGCGCCGAATCGACATCAGCGGCCCGTCGATCGCGGACGGCGGAATGATCGCATTCACCCGCGAGCCGTCCGGCAGCCGCGCATCGACCATCGGGCTCGACTCGTCGATGCGGCGCCCGACCCGCGACACGATCTTCTCGATCACCTTCATCAGATGCGCGTCGTCGTAGAACGTCACGTCGGTCAGCTCCAGCTGGCCGCCGCGCTCGACGTACACCTGGCGGTACGTGTTCACGAGGATGTCGGAGATGCCGGGATCGCGCAGCAACGGTTCGAGCGGGCCGAAGCCGAACATTTCGTCGTAGATGTCGATCGCGAGCTGGCGCCGCTCGATGTCGTTCGCGGGCATGCGCTCCTCGTCGAGGATGCGCGAGATCAGCACGGTGATTTCCTGGCGGACCTGATCCTGCTGCAGGCGCGACAGGCGCTCGAGCTCGACGCGCTCGAGCACGGCCAGGTGGATTTCACGGCGCAGCTTCTGGTACGCATCGCGTACCGACGAATGCGTCGCCGCAGCCGGTTCGGTGGCAGCCGCCTGCGGCTGAGTCCGATACAACGACATCTGTTCGCGCAATGACATGATGGTTTCCCCGAGAGATCACATGGACTTGAGCTTCGGCGTGGCCTTGCGGCCAAACAGCCGGGACATCAACGGTTCGCTGCTGGCGGTCCCGTGCCTGGCCCGCACGTCTCCTTCGACGATCTGCTTCGCGCAAGCCTGCAACGCGCGCGCGACCGCAGCGCCGCGTGCGACGCGCGACACGGGATGGCCCTGATCGAGCGCTTCGCGCACCGTGTCGGCATCGTCCGGAATCGTGCAGCTGGCGCGCAGGCCGAGCACTTCCTCCAGCGCCGCGCGGGTCCGTTCGCTGGCACGCGTCATCCGGTTCACCACGAGCCGCACCTGGTCGGGCGAGTAGCCGAGCGACACGAGGATCTCCAGCAGACGGCGGCCCGCACGCACGTGCGGCATCGTGGGTTGCAGCACGAGCTGGATCTGGTCGCTGCGATCGAGCGCGACGATCGACAGCGGATTGACGCTGACGCCGATATCGAAGATCACGAAGTCGTAGCGCGGCGCGGCGACGCCGAGGATCCATTCGAGCGCGTCCTCGCGCATCTCCGCCGCCTTGATCGGATCGCCCGCGCCCGCGAGCATGTGGAACGTCGGCGTCACGTGCGCGACGCTCGCGTCGAGAAACGCACCGTCCAGCCGCTCGATTTGCGCGCACAGCTGCGGCAGCGTCGAAGGCGGCGTCTCGTCGCTGACGAGAAACGCGGCATCCGCGAACTGCTGGTTGAGATCGACCAGCAGCACGCGCCGCTTGTAGGCTTCCGCGATCTCGTATGCGACGTTGCTGGCGGCGAAGCTCGTGCCCGTGCCGCCCTTGCACGACATGAACGAAACGAACCGCGTGTCGTCGGCGTCGCGCCGCGTGCTTTGAGCAGCCGCGCGTTCGAGGCCGCGCGCCAGCGCGGCCGGATCGATCGGCCACTGCAGCACGTCGCGCACGCCGGCTCGCATCGCGTCCAGCAGCACGTGCGGCGACGCATCGGCGGCGACCAGAATGCCGGTCAGGCCCGGATGCAGGCGGCAGATCCGCTCGATTGCCGACAGCTCGACCGCGTCGGTCACCGTGCCGTCGATCAGCAGGATATCGAATGAATCGAGCCCGTCGGTTCGATGTTCGATCTGCGACGGTCGGCCATGCGCGCGCGTCACGCGATAGTGTCCGCTTTCGGTGACCAGCCGCGCGATCTGCGTGAGCCGGGTCGTATCGTCGGCAGCTACGAGGATATTGATCATGACAGTGCCTCGTCGGTTCGATTATTGACAGGCGGTGCCGCCCGTCGAGGAGTTCAGGCTTTCCCGCGGCAGCGTCGTGGTGAACGGCGGCATCGTGAGCGTGGCGTTCGCGATCGGAATCATCGTCTTGACAGTGACGTTGGTGACGCTGAGGGTGACGAACGAGCAGGAGCTCACGTCGCAACCCGACGGGGTGTAGGTCACCGACACGTTCGCGTTCGCCAGGATCGGCAGCAGCGACCGGACGCGCTTCACGACGCCGGCGGCGTTCACGTCGCAGACGATTGCCGTGCGCGCGCCGAGACGCAGCGCTTCGCTCGCGGTGTTCCAGTAGAACAGCACGCGCCCGAGTTCGAGGATGCCGATCAGCAGCATCACCAAGATCGACGCGACCAGCGCGAATTCGACGATCGTCGCGCCGCGCTGCGCGCGGTGACGCGACAGCGGAAACGGACGCGCGTTCATGACACTTGCCTCATCACGGTGACGATGTTGCCGAAGGTGATCGACGACAGCCCCGGGTAGGCCGGAATCGGCTGGTACTTGTAGCCCTTCACCTTCACCTCGACGACGTTGATGCTGCCGGTCGCCGTGCCGCTCGCCGCGTTGTTGGTCGAGTCGTAGGTCGGCAGGTTCGCGAATTGCGGTGGGTCGGACGCGTCCGCGCAATCGGTCGAATGCTGAGCATCGCAAACGATCACCATCGATGTCGTGAGCCCTGGCAGCAGCTCGGTGCCGGCCGCGCCGCAGGTCGTGTTGCCGTACACGACGAGGCACTGCGCCGCCGCGAGCGGATACGCGCTGTCGGTCGGCAGAAAGACCGACAGATAACGCGCCGCGTCGCGCGTCGACTTGGTCAGCGTTTCGTACTGGTAGATCGCGCGGCCGAACTCGGCCACGCCGGTCGCGAGCACGATCATCGGCATCAGCACGAGCGCGAACTCGACCGCGGCGACGCCGCGCATGCGCGAACGGCGGATCGGGAGCCTTTTCATGATCGCGTCTCCTCTATTGAACGAGCATCGGCACCTTGAGGCCGACCGAGCTGCCGCTGCCCGGCAAACCGTGCGTCGCGCAGGGCGTGCTGCCGGACGATGCCGAGCCGAGATATTCGAGATGCGCGACGACCCCGCCCGCGCCCGGGCTGAACGGCAGCGGATCGAGCATCAGCACGCAGTCCCACTGCGTGACGTGCACCTTGCCGCTTGCCCCCGACAGCGTCGAGCAGTCGCCCTCGGGCGCCAGCGCGACGCGGCGGTCGCCGCCGTACGTCTGGTAATTGCTGGCCGTCGCGGTCCCGTTGGTCGCGATGCCGCTGCCGCCCGGCGGTGCGCCATCGCCCTGGTACGGTTTGAACGCCGCGCGATCCTTCACGAACTGCGTGTATGCATCGCCGAGGATGCCGGCCGTTCCCGGCGGCCCGTAATTCGGGCCGACGTACGCGTAGCCGGTGAAGTCCGGCTGGCCGCTCGAACCGTTGGCACCGTTCGTATAGATGCCGAAGCGGGTGTTCCATGCGCGCAGCGCCGCTGACTTCAGGCCGGTCGAGCCGAGGTCGGGCGGGGACGTGATATTGCAGGTGTTGCCCGACAGTTCGCTCGCGATGGTCGTCTCGTTGGTCGAACCGTCGAGCGCCGCCCAGCCGAAGTTGCCGGGCCCGTACGTCGTCGACGAACCGGACGGCGACGAGATCCAGTCGCCGACCTTGTACGCCGCGCCGGACGCGGCGCTGCACACGAACACCGGGATCGCGCAGGTGGTCTGGCCGGCGCCGACCGTCGCGATCGCGCTCGCCGACACTTGCGCAGCGTTCGCGACCTGCACGCCGGGAATCGTATTGAGCACCTCGATGAACCAGTGCGCGATGTTGCTCAACTGCGCCGTGCACTTCACATATTTGATGTTCGCCGGCGTGGCGACTGCCGACTTGGTCAGGAACGGATTGGTCAGCGAATCGCTGAACGTGACGTTCGAATCCGTCTGCATCTGCACCGCATTTTGTTGAAAGAACGCGAAATTCGCGTGGCCGGCGGCGATGCCGTCCGCTTCCGCGACCTGCAGGCTGATGGCCGAAGTCAGGTCGCGCGCGGCGGACAGCGCGCATGCGTCCGCGCTGTTCTGCAGTTCGCTGCGCGTGACGTACAACTTGCCGAGGTCCAGCGCGAGACCGACGAACCCGATCATCACCGCCAGTGAGAGACCGACGATGATCGCGACGGCGCCTTGCTGACGACGGCGACTGCGACGCGTGAGTTTCGGATGACGAGCTGCGCTGGACATGGCGTTCTCCCTGAGCGTGCCTCTTTTATTGCGACGACTTGCCGATGCCGATCACGAACGCGTTGCCTTTCGGCTCCGGCTGCTTGAACGACTTGTCATAGTTGTCGAGTGCGGCCGCGGCGGCACTGCCGTCGACCCCCGGACGCGCGGCCGCGTGTTCGGCGGCATGCGGATCGATGATCTGGGCTTGCGTGACGGCGCGGACGGAATCGCCGAAGCGGGTGTCCCACACCGGGGTCGACGACATGCAGCCGGCGAGCGCGAACGCGAGCGGAACGGCGAGCGCCGCGCGGCGCACGAATACGAGGTAGGCGGATTTCATGAGCTTCCCCTTGGATGGCTTCAACGATCGGTGGACGCGGGTTCCGGAGTCGCCCGCGCGAGCTGCGCGTGGACGGCGGCCGGTTGCCGGTGTTTCTGACGCGACGACGGCCTGGCCGGCGTGTCGGCGCCGGCCGCCGCGAGACGCGCGGCAGCGGCTTCGATGCGCGCGATCCGCGCCGAGCTGGCCGCGTCCGCCTGTGGTTGCGACCGAGACGCCGGCTGCGATTCCGGCTGCCCCACATCCACGGGCGAAACGCTCACCGAGCCTGCCGCGTCGGCTGCGGCTGCTGCCTTCTCGGGCTGCGCCGGCACCGGTGCCGGCGCGTCGACGGGCTGCGGCGCGCGCGGCGCGGGCAGCGCGGCGGCCGGTGCGGCCGTCGCACCCGATTGCGGTGCCGGAGCCGGCGCCTGGGCAGGCGTCTGCGGTGCATCCGCCGCACCGTTCGCCGGTTGCGCCCCCGACCTGCGGACACCCTTGCGGCCTTCCATGTTGCCGGTCGCGAACACGTCGGCTTCGTTCGGCTTCGAGAAGCTGTCGGTCGGCAGCGGCACGTCGGCAGTCTGCAGCGGCCTCACCAGATGCGGCGTGATCAGGAAGATCAACTCGGTGCGGTCCTGCTGGAACGACGTGCTGCGGAACAGCGCACCGAGCACCGGCACCTCGCCGACGCCCGGGATCGCCTTCAGCGCACCGCTGGCGTTGTCCTTGATCAGTCCGCCGATCGCGAACGATTCGCCGTCGCTCATCTGGACCGTCGTCGACGCGCGCCGCGTGGTGATCAGCGGCAGGATCGACGTGCCGCCGACGTTGGTCGCGCTCAACGTGACGCCCGTCGGCGACAGTTCCGACACTTCCGGCGCCACCTTCAGGCTGATCCGTCCGTTCGCGAGCACCGTCGGCGTGAACTTCAGCGCGACACCGAACTCCTCTTCCTGCAGCGTGATCGACGACGTGCCGTTGCCGCTCGTCTGCGGGACCGGAATGAAGATCTTGCCGCCGGCGAGGAAGGTCGCTTCCTGGCCGCTGATCGTCACGAGGTTCGGCTCCGCGAGGATCTTGACCAGGTTGTCGGTGTTCTGCGCATCGGCCGCGATGCTGAACGGCTTGTTGTTCGCCTTGTTGAAGATGGCCCCGCTCGCGACACCGGCGAGCAGGTTGCTCACCAGCGCACCGCTCCACGAGCCGAAGCCGCCCTGGATGTTGAATGCGCTGCCCATCTGGTTGATCAGCGTCTTCGACACTTCGGCGACCTTCACCTCGAGCATCACCTGTTGCGGCGACGTGACGGCGAGCATGTTCAGCACGCCGCCGCCCTTGGCGGCCCCGTCGCCGCCGCCCGCGCTGTCGCCGTAGGCACGCGCGATCTGCATGGCCTGCTGCGCGGCCTGCGAGTTCGACACGGTGCCGGCCAGCACGATCGTGCCGGCGGCGGTCGATACGTGAATGTCGCGCTCGTTCGGCATCAACTGCATCAGCGAGGCCTGCAGGCCGCCGGCGTCCGCGCCGACCGCGACGTCGATCACGCGGCACGCGCCGCTACGGCCCTGCACGATCATGTTGGTCGTACCCACCGACAGCCCGAGGATGTACAGCGTCTGCGGCGACACCATCGTCGCCTGCGCGACGGCCGGGTTGCCGATGGTCCGGTTGCGGACCGGCTCCGGCATCGGCACGAGCAGCGACTTGCCGAGCGGCACGCTGACGCTGGTCGAGTCGCGCACCGCGCCCACGCAGTTCGGTCCGCGCAGCGGGCCCGCCGACGCGGCGGGTGCGGCGGCTGCTGCCGGCGCCATGCTGATCGTCATCTGCATCGGGCCCTTCGCGACGGCGGCCGGTGCGCTCGCACCGCCTTTCATCAGCGCGGCCGATTCGGCGCCTTCCTGGGCGAGCGCGCTGTACACGGTCAGCGTTCCCGCGCAAAGGATCGCGGCCATCATCGTGCCCCGTGCGATGCGCGTGCGCATCGGACCGGCACCTGAGTGTTGCGGATTGATCTTCATTTCGACTGATCCCCCGAGTGACCGGCGAACTGCCGGTTGTCGCCTTCCAAGGCCGCCGTGCGTTGACGGCGGCCGATCTGGTTAATCTGGTTATCTGGATGTGTTCTGCGATTTCAGAAGCATTCGACGCTGCCGCGCACGCCGGTCAGCACGCCGACGCAGTCGCGGTGGGCTTCGGGTGCCGCGTGCGATGCGACACGCACGCGCACGGTCTTCACGGGCGCAGGAGCGGGAGCCGCCGGTGCCGCGGGCGCCTTGCCGAGCAGCGTCAGCTTGGTCGCGCCGTCGGTCGTGAGCGTCTTCTGGTCGATCTGGTTGCGCAGCACGAGCGACAGCGTGCCGACGCTGCGCGCGAGGTCGAGGCGTTCGGCCTGTTCGGGCGTGACTTCGAGCGTCACCGCGTTGACGACCTTCGGTGCGGTGTCGTCGCGGCTGACCTGCTGCGCGACGGCCAGCACGAGGATGTGCTCGAGCACGATCTTCGAGATCGACTGGCCGTCGGTCTTGCCCTGTTGCTCCTGCGTGTTGACGATCACGTCGACGTAGTTGCCGGGCAGCGCGAAGCCCGCGACGCCGACCACGTCGTTCACGCGCACGGTGATCGCGCGGCTGCCGTCGGCGATCACCGCGGACAGCCCGCCCTTCGTGCCGACCGGCGCGAGCTTCGACTCGATCACCGGTTCGCCGCGCGCGAGGCTCGTGCGCACGACGCGGCCTTCGAGTTCCTTGGTATCGGTGAATGCACCGGTGGGTACGCTCCCCGACGGCCAGCTCACCATGTGGATCTGGTTCGGCCCGAGCGGCTCGCCCAGGTTGAGGTCCGTGGTCGCCACCGCGACCGACGTGACCGAGCTGGTGGACGTCTGCACCAGCCAGCGCGACGCGAAGACGACCGCGGCAAGCCCCGCGACCATTGCGACGACCAGCATCATGACCGCTCGACTGTTTTTCATGGCTATGCTCCTCGATGAATCGTGAAAGAAACGGCTCAACCGGTGACGAACGTACGACCCGCACGCTCGCCCGGCGGCGGATGGCTGCCGTCGCGCTCGGGCGCTGCGCCGAAGTAGCTCGCCCACGCGTCGTACAGCGCGTCGTGCGTCACCTCGGGCGGCTCGCCGCGATAACGCGCGCCGGCGGCCACGAGGCGCAGCAAGTCCGCCGGAAAGCATGCGAGAAAGGCCTTGCCGGTCGGGAAGTGCAGCCGATGCAGCAGGAATTCGAATGCGTCGTTCGCCGACACGAGGCCCAGCGATGCGCAGGCCGCGTCGTACACGGCACGGTAATCGTCGATCGACATCGGACCGATGTGGAGCTTCGAGCCGAGGCGGCGCAGGAATGCATCGTCGGCGAACTGCTCGGGCGCGAGGTTGCTCGAGAACACGGGCCACACGTCGAACGGCAGCACGAAGCGGTTGCCGGATTCGAGCGTCAGGAAATCGACGCCGCGATCGAGCGGGCGCAGCCAGCGGTTGAGCAGGTCGCGCGGCTCGACGCGCTGGCGGCCGAGGTCGTCGACGATGTACATGCCCATGTTCGCCTTCATGTGCGGCGGCGCCTGGTAGAAGCCGGCCGCTTCGTCGCGGCGCAGGTCCAGTTCGGCGAGTGTCAGCTCGCCGCCGGACATCACGACCGGCCGCTCGCACAGGCGCCAGCGACGATCGACCGATTGGCCGCTTTGCACCGCCACGTCGACATGCACGAGCGGGTCGTAGATCTGGATCACTTCGCCTGCGGCGCAGATCGCGTACGGCACCGGCACCCGCCCGCGCATCAGCGAACCCAACCGTTCGGCGAGGAAGGTCTTGCCGCTGCCGGCCGGGCCGTAGATCAGTAGCGGACGGCCCGCATTCAGTGCCGCGGCCGCCGAATCGAGCACGGCCGTGTCGATCACGACCCCTTCGAACGCTTCCCACACGTCGCGACAACCAATGTGCAGCTTGCGGACCGAATGCGTGCTCACGCACTCGAGATACGCTTCGAGCGTCACGGGCGCCGGTCCGCTGTAGCCGCTGCGCGCCTTTTCCTCGAGCGCGAGCACACGGCCCGCGTCGGTCAGCCGGAACGTCACGTCGAGATCGGTCGCGCCGCGATGGGTCAACTCGACGAGATGCTCGCGCACCAGGAATGCGAACACGTCGTCGAGCACCGCGAGCGGCAGGCAATGCCGCTCGACCAGGTCACCGTAAGACGGGCGGCCGAGGATCAGCGTCGACTTCAGCACGAGGCCGGCGACGAACGTCATGCTCAGCCCGGTGTCCTCGAGCGAGCGCGGCGCTGCCGGCAACTGGGCGCCGATCTTCGTGTGGACTTCCCGCGACGGCGCCGGATCGGGCAGGTGTGACACCTGCGCATCGCGTCTCGGTTCGGTGTGGTTCGTGTTCATGTTCGTCCTCGTTGCAGGTGCGTCGCGTTAAGCACACGACGCGAACAGCATCCCGAGCGTGCCGGCCGCGATCGCCACGCCGTACGGCAGCGTGCCGACCGATGCGCTTTCCGCGGGGCCGCCGGCTACCCCCGGGCCCGCCTTGTGCGCACCGCGTACGATCAATGCGCGAACGTTCGCCAGCATCTCGCGCATCCGGCCACGCACGAGCACGAATCCGATTGCGCCGATCCCGCCGGCCACGAAAGTGGCGAGCACGATGTAGAACGTCATTTCGGCTCCCACCCATGCCCCGATCGCGAGCATCAGCTTCACGTCGCCGGCCGCCATCCCGCGCAACAGGTAGAACGGCAGCAGCAAGCCGAAGCCGGTCGCCGCGCCGCCGAGCCAGCCGAGTATGCCCGCCACCAAGCCGTGCAGCAGGCACTGCGCGACCAGTGCACCGGCGAGCCCGACCGCGACGAGACGGTTCGGAATACGGCGGCTCGCGATGTCCGTGCTGGCCGCTGCGACGGCGAGCAGCGTCACGCACAGCGGAACCGGATAGGGCGGCGCAACGAGCAGCATGGCGAACCTCGCAGGTCGAATGGGGGCGTCAGGAAACCAGGGCAAGCGCTGTGGTCACGGCCGCCGTCACGGCCGCCGCGATCACCTGAAACGTGTCGTTCACCGAGCTTCTCAGCGTGACGACGCTGCCCAGCACCGCGACCGCGAACATCGCACCGAGCAATGCATACTCGATCGACGTCGCGCCTTGCTCGTCGCCGATTCGGGCGAGTGCGGCACGCATATTGGCCTTCATGACGATCTCCGGTTTCCGGTCGGTCGGGAGAGTGATGGCGGCTCGAGCACTGCACCGGCCGAGCCGCCCGCACACCTCGTCGTTCAACGACGTCAAACGGCCGAGTTCAGATCGTCGGCGATCGTGCTGAACACGGTCGCCAGATCCTTGCCGATGGTCGACAGCGCGGTGATGATGCCGACGGCGATCAGTGCGGCGATCAGGCCGTATTCGATGGCGGTCACGCCGTCTTCATCGCGAACGAAGCGGCTGGCTTGTTGAATGAGCTGGGACATGATGATCTCCTTGAGTTACGTTCAAGACCCTCGCGTGCCGGCCTGATCGAGCGATCGGCGTCGATACGTCGAGGAATGCTGACAATGCCGTATGGTGGCGATGAACGATCCGGATGAACCGCTCCCCCCTTCCGTCCATCAGAAGCCTGTTACTGCCGAATCCAGATCTGCGGCGATCGTGCTGAACACGGTCTGCAGATCGGTGCCGACCGTGGTCAGCGCGACGACGATGCCGATCACGATCAGCGCGGCGATCAGACCGTATTCGATGGCCGTCACGCCTTCCTCATCCTGGATGAACCACGGAATCTTCTCGATCAAGCTACGCATGTGCACACTCCTTTCGGACTGCTATTGATAATCCCTTCGTCTGTCACGACGTCGGGGATGGGCACCACCGGCACTACGCGAGAAATCGAAACGCGACGCTCAGCTGCGATGGCAGGGATGCACACGCCTGCCCGTGCGAACGGTTGTCAAAGAGGCGGAAGACAAGAGAACCGCGCGTGGCGCAGCCGGCCCGACGATCCAGGCATGCCGGCCGAATCGAACGGCGACGCTGCCGTTCGACGCGTGGAATCCAATTGAACGGGAGACGAACTCCCGGAGAAGCTGAAACCTGCTTCTGTCGCGGCTTGCCGACCGCGATGCGCTGTGGTCTTTCATTTTTTATTCCCCAAGTGCTGCCATGCCGATTTTCTTGTCGCCCAGAAGAAACCGGGTCTCGTCGGTCGATCGGCGAAGGTACGTGCGGTTCGGTGGCCCGGAGCTGCGTACCTTCCCCGACGCGCCCGGGCCTTTCGTTCCGCAGGTGATTCGGGGCCGGTTCGATTCGTCATTCGTCGCAACCGCCCGGTCGTCACCTCGTCGACTGCCGTGCCGAGGCTTACGCAAAGAGCAGGCCATATCGCGAGGAATCCATATGCATCAACGGTTTCGGCGATACCCGTGTTCCGCGGCGCCGGGCGCAACGTCGAAAATGTTTCAGATTTGATATGCGTGCGATCCGACGCAGCCGAGCCGGAATGCGCGCTACGGCTCTGCGCGCGCGGCAAAAAAAATTTCGTCGGTATTTTCCCGAACGCGAGACGCCGGTCGCCGGCCGCTTGTCCAGGGGGCTGCAGCAGCGCAGCAAAACGTGGAATGTTTCAACTCGGAAACACGAAACCTTTGCGCCGCGTTTTCTCATACCAGAAAACGCGGTGATTACGCGTATTGCGACTCTTTCCCGATCCCGGTGTTGAGTACGCGGTTTGCATCACGCGATTTTTTCTCCAACAATGGGTTCACCGGACAACGCCGTTTCAGAGCGATTCGATCCGCAGGCACGACGACAGCAAACGGCTGCGGCAGACCACGCAGCCTCCACTACAGACGGGGCATCATGTACACAGCCAATCGTGGAACGCGCGATCGCGCAATACGCTGTGCTCAATGGCTGACAGCCGACCGGATCGTTCCGTACAGCTGCATCATGCTGATGCTCTTCGTTGCATTGGCAATCGTCTGGGGCGTCGTGACCGACGGCTTCACGTCGAGCGCGACGAGCCGCCCCGGCACCGACTTCTCGGTCTTCTGGACTGCTTCCAATCTCGTGTTGCAAGGCCACGCGTCCTGGGCCTACGACACTTCGTCATTCCTGCAGGCTGAATCCCTGCACTTCGGTGCATATCTGCAGCATCAGCCGCTTCCCTGGCTCTATCCGCCGACGATGTTGCTGCTCGTCGCGCCGGTTGCCCTTGTGCCTTTCCTGCCCGCTTACTTCCTCTTTCTCGCGGGCAGTCTTTTATGCTACGCGTACGCCGTCACCCGGTTGTCGGGGCTGCGTACGCATCTTCCCGCGCCGCGCGCCGCAGGCCTCGTGATGGTCGGATACTCGGCGGTATGCCTGTCCGCGCTGTTCGGCCAGAACAGCATCCTGACCGCCGGCGTCGCCGCACTCGCATTGCAGCTGCTCGGCAAGCGTCCGGTTCTCGCCGGCGTGCTGATCGGACTGCTCGCGATCAAGCCGCAGCTGGCCGTGGTATTCCCGTTCGTGCTGATCGCCGCACGTGCATGGCGCACCTTCGCGGCCGCGGCGATCACCGCGACGCTGTTCGCGGCGGCCGGGATCGCACTGGCCGGCCCCGCCGCGCTGCATGGCCTGGCTCATGCGATGTCGACGGTCCGCGACCAGCATTTCATGCAGGCGTCGTACTGGCTCGCGTCGCCGACCCTGTTCGCCGCATTGCGGCTCGCCCATGTGTCGGTGACAGCCGCGCTGGCCGCGCAGGCAGCGGTTGCGCTGCTTGCCATCGCAGCAGCCGTCCACGTGTGGCGCCGGACGCATGACATGCGTCTGCGCGCGGCGGTACTGGCCGTCGCCACGCTGCTGACGACGCCGTACCTGTGGAGTTACGAACTGACGTGGCTCGGCATCGCGCTGTTCTGTCTGATCGCATGCGGCCTCGACGACGGCTGGTTGCCGGGCGAGCAATTCATCCTCGTGCTAGCGTGGCTGCTGCCGATCTTCGAGATGCTGAACCGGCTGATGAAGCTGCCGCAGATCGGGCCGTTCGTGCTGCTCGCGGTACTGTTCGTCGTCGTGCGCCGCGCGGCGCTCGCCGAGCGGAGCGAGCGATGAAAACGCCGCCGTTCGCCCGCCATGCGCAGTCGGCCTTCGATCTCCATCCGGAGCTCCCGGTCGCCGGCCCCCGCCGCTTTCCGCACTGGCTCAACCGCGATCGCGTACGCCTCTATGCAGTCGGCGCGCTACTGGCCGAATTGCTGTTCATCGGCATCTACCTGTTCCGCGTATCGCTTGCGCATCATGGCGGCCCCGAACCGCTGTCGCAGGATTTCTCGCCGATCTGGAGCGCCGCACGGCTCGCAGCACGCGGGCATGCAGTCGACGCATGGAATTTCCCGGCGTTGTTCGCGCTCGAGAAGCTCGCGGTCCCGACGATGACCGTCGCGGACGGCACGCTGCCGTGGCTCTACCCGCCTACCATGCTGCTGTTCGTGCTGCCGCTCGGCTGGCTGCCGTACACGCTCGCCGTCGTGCTGTGGCTCGGCGCGACCTGCCTGGCATTCGCCGCGATGATCCGGGCAATCGTGCAGCGCGACGCCGCTCTGCTCTGCGCGCTCGCGTTCCCCGGTGCGTTCCTGACGGTCATCGTGGGCCAGACGAGCCTCTTTACCGCGACGCTTGCCGGCATCGGACTGCTCGCGCTGAACCGCCGCCCGGTCGCCGCCGGCATCTGTTTCGGTTTGCTGACGATGAAGCCGCAACTCGCCGTGCTGTTCCCGCTTGCTCTGCTGTGCGCCGGGCAATGGCGCGCGTTGGCCGCATGGGCCGCGACGGTCGTCGGCGGCACCGCGCTCGCGACGCTCGTGTTCGGGATCGACACGTGGTTCGCGTTCGCGCACGGGATCCGCGACGCCCTCCTGATCGTCAGCAGCGGCCAGTCGAGGCTCGCACGGATGCCGACCCTGCTGGCGCTCGCGACGATGGCCGGCTGGCCCGCGTACGTCGCCCGCGCACTGCAGCTGCTGTCGGCAACGGTCGCCGCGATCGCCGTCGTCTACGCCTGGCGCGGCGCGTGCTCGTACGCGCTGCGTGCCGCGACCATCGCTTGCGCGTGCCTGCTAGTGAGCCCCTACCTGTACGACTACGACCTCACCTGGTACGGGCTCGTGATCGCGTGGTACGCGCGCTACGCATGGACGCACGGCTGGCGTCGCTTCGATCGCGAATGGCTGCTGCTGATGTGGGTGATGCCGCTGGCCGGCCTGTTGCTGGTGCCGCGCCTGTCGCTCCAGTTCATGCCGCTGGTCACGCTTGCGTCGCTCGCGCTGCTCGTCAGCCGGATTGCACAAGAGCGGCGCGATGTGCCGTCGTTGCCTGACGCACGCGACCGTTCGACCGAGACCGGCTTTACGCATCCGGTCCGACCGCACCACCGTCCGGCGCACGGACTGCGCCGCATCGGCCGCCCGACTTTCGGGCGCGGCCGCTGATCCGGCATTACTCAGGGGAACCATCATGCGCGATTCACTCTACACGCCGCTCGTGTCGCTCGTCGTGCCGTTCTACAACGAAGGCGAGGCCGTCGAACGCTTCTTCGACGTCGTGATTCCGCTGATGGCCGGTCTCGACACGATCCGCTTCGAGATCGTCTGCGTGAACGACGGCAGCCGCGACGACACGCTCGAGCGCCTCGTCCGCGTCAGCATGAGCGACCGCCGCGTGCGCGTGGTCGATCTCACGCGCAATTTCGGCAAGGAGGCTGCGCTGACCGCCGGTCTCGACGAAGCCGCCGGCGATGCCGTGATCCCGCTCGACGCCGATCTGCAGGATCCGCCGAGCCTGATTCCGGTGATGCTCGAACACTGGCGCGACGGCGCGGAAGTCGTCGCCGCGAAACGCAGCAGCCGTGCATGCGATTCGTTCGCGAAGCGCACCGCCGCCGCGATCTATTACCGCGTGCACAATCTGCTGTCCGACGTGAAACTGCCGGAGAACGTCGGCGACTTCCGGCTGATGGACCGCAAGGTCGTCAACGCGCTGCGCAGCCTGCCCGAGCGGCATCGCTTCATGAAAGGGCTGTTCGCGTGGGTCGGCTACCGGACCGTGATCGTCGAATATCAGCGCGACGCACGCAGCGCCGGACACTCGAAGTTCTCCGGATGGAAGCTGTGGAATTTCGCGCTCGAGGGCATCACGAGCTTCAGCACCGTGCCGCTGCGCAGCTGGACCTACATCGGCCTCGGCATTGCGGCGCTCGCGTTCCTGTACGGCTCGTTCATCGTCGGCCGCACGCTGCTGTTCGGCAATCCGGTGCTCGGCTACTCGTCGCTGCTGTCCGTCGTGCTGTTCATCGGCGGCATCGAGCTCGTCGGCATCGGTGTGGTCGGCGAGTACATCGGGCGCATCTACGACGAGTCCAAGCAACGTCCGGTCTATCTGATTCGCCGCCGCTATCAGGCGCAAGGCAAGGTAGTCGAACTGCCGGTCGCACGCGATGCGCGGCGCACGGCCGCGCGCCGCCGCGTCCAGCCGGCTCGCGTGCGGGTCGGCGCGCGCTGACCGGCGGAGGTCGCGATGTTCCAGCTGCTCTATGCGGAACGCGTGCGACTCGCGCGCTTCGGCCTGTCCGGGCTCTGCTCGACGGCGCTTCACGCACTGATCGCGTGCGCGATGTACGCGCTGTTCGATGCGACACAGGTGCTCGCGAACGCCGTCGCATTCGTGTGCGCGACGGTGTTCTCGTATCTTGCCAATACGCTGTGGAGCTTCTCGTCGACGGTGCATTCGCGCAACCTGTTGCGCTTCCTGGCCGTCGCGCTGGCCGGCTTCACCGAGACGATGCTGCTCGCGCGTACCGCCGAGTTGCTCGACGTGCCGCGCGGGTGGAGCATCGTTGCGATCGCGCTGCTGATTCCGCCGACGACGTTCCTGATGCACCGGCTGTGGACGTATCGATGAAGCGCCCGGATCCGCGCGCTCATGCGGTGCCGACGTGATCGGGACGGGCGATCGTGAGCACATGGGATAGCACCCGGCAGCGTGTGAGCCGCGCGTCGCTTTATGCCGGTGCCGCGCTCGTGACGCAAATCGCCGCGCTCGCGATCTGGGGCGTCAAATACTACATGCTGAACGACCGAACCGCTCCGATGGTCGGAATCGATTTCGGCGTGTTCTGGGCGGCGGCCCGTGTCGCCATCGAACACGGCGCGCCAGCGGTATTCTCGGCCGACTGGATGCAACCTATCGAGGCCGAAATCAGGCCGACGGGCGCGTATGCGCCATTTCCGTACCCGCCGACGTTCCTGCTGGCCGTGCTTCCATTCGGCGCGTTGAAATTCGCCGGTGCCGTCGCGTTGTTCACGGCACTCGGGCTGAGCGCTTACAGCGCCGTCATCGCCCGTCTGTGCCGCGGTACGGGCCGTTCGGCATTGTTGGTCGTTGCCGCATTTCCCGGCGCCGCCCTCGCCATTTATGCCGGTCAGAATTCGCTGCTCACCGCAGCGGCGGCCGGCGGCGCACTCGCCCTGATGGAAGTCGCGCCGTTGCGCGCGGGCGCCTGCATCGCCTTTCTCGCGATCAAGCCGCAGTTCGGCATTCTTTTCCCGCTCGCGCTGCTGTGCGGCCGCCACTGGAAGGTACTGTCCGCTTCGGCCATCCTCGTCGTCGCATTCGCGGCATGCACCACCGCGGTGCTCGGCATCGATGCATGGCGCGCGTACTTGTCGTATCTGCCGGACTTCACGCGGTCGCTCCTGCTGAACGGCGACGATCATTGGGCTGGCATGCCGACCGTGTTTGCCGCGGCCAGAATGGCCGGTCTTCCGGTTGCCGGCGCGTACGCGTGTCACATGCTCGTTGCCGTCCCGGCCGCAATTTCCGCGTCGTATTTATGGGCCGTCCGCGCACGTTTCGAGCTGCGGGCCGCCGCGTTGTCGACTGCCACGCTGCTCATGCAGCCGTACATGATGAGCTACGACCTGGCGTGGCTCGGCCTCCCGATTGCGCTGCTCGCGCACGACGCGACACACCGCGAACTGAGCCGCGTCGATCGTGCGATCATCGGCATCGCGTGGCTGATGCCCGTGCAAGCGTGCTGCGTGCACATTTTCCCGCTGCCGTTCCATCTGGCACCCGCCGCGATGGTTGCTCTACTGGCCGTCGCCATGCAACGGCATGTCGCATCGCGACGCCAATCGACGTAATTTGCTCGCCGCGGGATGCCTCCCGCCGCGATACGCCGCTTCGCGCACGCGGGCGATAACCGGTAGCATGATGCGTGGCGCGGCCGGATCGCGACGCTGCAACGAAACTGTCACATCGCCTGAATCCGGTCGGCCGCCCCTTCCGTGCCGGCGATGCGCGCCTGCTTCGGCGCAGGCGCATCCCCAAGCACGAATCCTGCTTCACCCGCATCCGACATCCACCCGACGGCGGCTCGAACGCATCCCGTTACACGAGCCGCCCGCACGAGATTCGTCCATGCCCAGGAAAAAATCGAGCCTCTGGCTACGGCCGTTCGAGTTGTTGTCCGCCGCGGCGAGCCCGCGGCCCAAAAGGAAGACGACCAAACCGGCCGCAGC
>NZ_JAULUC010000036.1:0-48266 GCF_052851275.1 Burkholderia sp. SR8 | reverse complement strand
CAGGGCAGGCGCGTCCGGGCGCGCGGGCACAAAAAAGCCGCTGCACGGCGGCAGCGGCTTTCCGGTCAAGCGCGCTGCACGGCAGCGGACGCCATTGTAGCGCCCGCCGCGGCAAACGCTTGCGGCTTACTTCTTGTCGTGCAGGCTTTCGAGGTAGCGCTGCGCGTCGAGCGCGGCCATGCAGCCCGTGCCGGCGCTCGTGATCGCCTGGCGATACACGTTGTCCTGCACGTCGCCGGCGGCGAACACGCCCGGCACGCTCGTCGACGTCGCGTTGCCCTGCAGGCCGCTCTTCGTCAGGATGTAGCCGTCCTTCATTTCCAGCTGGCCCTGGAACAGGTCGGTGTTCGGCTTGTGGCCGATCGCGACGAACACGCCCTGCACGGCGAGATCCTGCGTCGCGCCGGTCTTCACGTTCTTGATGCGCAGGCCCGTGACGCCCGATTCCTCGCCCGTCACTTCGTCGAGCACGTGATCCCACTTGATGTCGACGACGCCTTCCTTCTCCTTCTCGAGCAGCCGGTCGATCAGGATCGGCTCGGCGCGGAACTTGTCGCGGCGGTGGATCACCGTGACCTTCTTCGCGATGCCCGTCAGGTAGAGCGCTTCCTCGACGGCCGTGTTGCCGCCGCCGATCACCGCGACTTCCTGGTTTCGATAGAAGAAGCCGTCGCAGGTCGCGCAGGCCGACACGCCCTTGCCCATGAACGCTTCCTCGGACGGCAGGCCGAGATACTGCGCGGACGCGCCGGTCGCGATGATCAGCGAATCGCACGTGTATTCGCCCGAGTCGCCGATCAGCCGGATCGGCTTTTCGTGCAGCTTCGCGGTGTGGATGTGGTCGAAGACGATTTCGGTGTTGAAGCGCTCCGCGTGCTCCTGGAAGCGCGCCATCAGTTCCGGGCCCTGCACGCCCTTCGCATCCGCCGGCCAGTTTTCGACGTCGGTCGTGGTCATCAGCTGGCCGCCCTGCGCGATGCCGGTGATCAGCACCGGGGACAGATTGGCGCGTGCCGCGTAGACGGCAGCCGTGTAGCCGGCGGGGCCGGAACCGAGAATCAGGACTTTGGCGTGTTTGGGCGTGGACATGTGCAAATCCGTAAAAGGCGGCCCGGCGGGCGGGATAAGGCGCGCCGGACGGTCTGGGTTGACCGGGATGCCGTCATAGATGGGTATCAGACGCGCATTATAAAGGCCCCGTTGCTGCGCTGCCGAACGAGACTTTCAATCGCGGCGATAGCGTTTCGCCGGCGGCCGGCTCGCGCGGCGCGCGGGACAGCGCGGCAGGGCCGACCGCTCGCCCCGCCGCACCGGGCGGCGCATTGCCGCAGCCGGGCGGCAGAGGCCGGGCCGCCGCGCATGCGGCTCGCCTGCGCGGTATCGGCTCGATGAGCGGCCGCAGCCCCGTTATGTAACCGTCATTTACACTTGACGGCCCGATGCAGCGTTTACAATAAGCGCGATCGAACGACAGGCGGGCGCGCGGCCCGTCCTCTTTATACGGATTCATGGCAAAAGCTCCTTATTCCGCCCAGGCACAGGCGTTGCCGCACCGGATGTCGAAGCTCCTCACGGAGATCCGCTGGATTCTCCAGGTCGCGCTCTGCGCTTTTCTGGTGATGGCCCTGTTGAGCTACAGCCGGCGCGATCCGAGCTGGACGCACGCCGCGCAGGTGGACCACATCTCGAACTGGGCCGGGCGCGTCGGCGCGTGGACGGCCGACATCATCCTGCTGCTCTTCGGTCTGTCGGCCTATTGGCTGATCGTGCCGCTCGGCCGGCGCATCGCGGTCAACTACCGGCGCATCACGCGTCACGAGGCGGTCGTCGACGAACCGGAGCGGCCGATCGGCTGGCTCACCGAGATCTTCGCGTTCGTGCTCGTCGTGCTCGCGTGCGACGGCATCGAGGCGCTGCGGATGTGGTCGCTGAAGGTGCAACTGCCGCGCGCGCCGGGCGGCGTGATCGGCGAGGCCGTCGCCGGCGCGATGTCGCACGCGTTCGGCTTCACCGGCGGCACGCTGCTGCTGCTGATCCTGCTTGCGATCGGGCTGTCGCTGTATTTCCGTTTTTCGTGGCTGTCGGTCGCCGAGCGCGTCGGCGGCGCGATCCTGTCGGCCGTCAACGTCGCGAAGCTGCGCCGCGAGGCCGAGCGCGACCGCAAGCTCGGCGAGGCCGCGGCCGTGCGCCGCGAAGGCAAGGTCGAGGAGGAGCGCGTGCGCATCGAGGATCACGAGCCCGTGACGATCGTGCCGCCGGTCGTCACGCCGGCGAAGTCCGAGCGTGTCGAGCGCGAGCGCCAGGTGCCGCTGTTCACCGACCTGCCGGGCGACTCCACGCTGCCGCCGGTGTCGCTGCTCGACCCCGCGCCGAAGACGCAGGAATCGATTTCCGCCGATACGCTCGAATTCACGTCGCGGCTGATCGAGAAGAAGCTGAAGGATTTCGGCGTCGAGGCGAGCGTCGTGGCCGCGTATCCGGGCCCCGTCGTCACGCGTTACGAGATCGAGCCGGCCACCGGCGTGAAGGGCAGCCAGATCGTCAACCTCGCGAAGGACCTCGCGCGTTCGCTGTCGCTCGTGTCGATCCGCGTGGTCGAGACGATCCCCGGCAAGAACTACATGGCGCTCGAGCTGCCGAACCAGCGCCGCCAGACGGTGCACCTGTCCGAGATCATCGGCTCGGAAGTCTATGCGGCCGCGTCGTCGGCGCTGACGCTGAGCCTCGGCAAGGACATCGGCGGCAAGCCGGTGTGCGCGGATCTCGCGAAGATGCCGCACCTGCTGGTCGCCGGCACGACCGGTTCGGGCAAGTCCGTCGGGATCAACGCGATGATCCTGTCGCTGCTGTACAAGGCGACCGCCGAGCAGGTGCGCCTGATCCTGATCGATCCGAAGATGCTCGAAATGAGCGTCTACGAAGGCATTCCGCACCTGCTGTGTCCGGTCGTCACCGACATGCGGCAGGCCGGTCATGCGCTGAACTGGACGGTCGCGGAGATGGAGCGCCGCTACAAGCTGATGAGCAAGCTCGGCGTGCGCAACCTCGCGGGCTACAACAACAAGATCGACGACGCGGCGAAGCGCGAGGAAAAGATTCCGAATCCGTTCAGCCTGACGCCGGACGATCCTGAACCGCTCGGCCGCCTGCCGAACATCGTCGTCGTGATCGACGAGCTGGCCGACCTGATGATGGTCGTCGGCAAGAAGGTCGAGGAACTGATCGCGCGGATCGCGCAGAAGGCGCGCGCGGCCGGCATCCACCTGATTCTCGCGACGCAGCGTCCGTCCGTCGACGTGATCACCGGCCTGATCAAGGCGAACGTGCCGACGCGGATCGCGTTCCAGGTGTCGTCGAAGATCGATTCGCGCACGATCCTCGACCAGATGGGCGCCGAATCGCTGCTCGGGATGGGCGACATGCTGTACCTGCCGCCGGGCACCGGGCTGCCGGTGCGCGTGCACGGCGCGTTCGTCGCCGACGACGAGGTGCATCGCGTCGTCGAGAAACTCAAGGAGCAGGGCGAGCCGAACTACGTCGAAGGGCTGCTCGAAGGCGGCACCGCCGACGGCGACGAAGGCTCGGCCGGCGCGGGAACCGGCGAAGGCGGCGGCGAGTCTGATCCGCTGTACGACCAGGCGGTCGAGATCGTCATCAAGAACCGCCGCGCGTCGATCTCGCTCGTGCAGCGCCATTTGCGGATCGGCTACAACCGCGCAGCGCGGCTGCTCGAGCAGATGGAACAGTCGGGGCTCGTGTCGGCGATGTCGTCGAGCGGCAACCGCGAAATTCTTGTGCCGGCGCGCGACGCGGAATGAGTCCGCGGCGCTCGCAGCGCCGGCCACCCAGGGAGAAAACCGCATCATGCAGCAACTTTCGTTCGTCCCTTCCCTTCGTTCGACGCGGCGCTGGCTCGGCGCGGCGTTCGCCGGCGCATCGCTGATGCTGGCGGCGACGCACGCGTTCGCGGGCGGCACCGAGCAATTGAAGGCCTTCGTGTCGCAGGTGCGTTCGGCGAAGGGCGATTTCACGCAGCAGATCGTCAAGGCGCCCGCCAAGGGCGCGAGCGCCGCGCAGGCCGCACCGAAGCCGAACGACAATTCGAGCGGCACGTTCGTGTTCTCGCGTCCGGGCAAGTTCATCTGGACTTACCAGAAGCCGTACCAGCAGGTGCTGCAGGCCGACGGCGACAAGCTGTACGTGTACGACCGCGACCTGAACCAGGTCACCGAGCGCAAGCTGAACGGCGCGCTGGGCGCGAGCCCGGCCGCGATCCTGTTCGGCAGCAACGACCTCGACAAGAACTACACGCTGCGCGATGCCGGCGAGAAGGGCGGCATCGAATGGCTCGAGATGCTGCCGAAGGCGCAGGACACGCAATTCCAGCGGATCGGCATCGGGTTCCGCAACGGCACGCTCGCCGCGATGGAACTGCACGACGTGTTCGGCAACGTCACGCTGCTGACGTTCACGAACATCCAGACGAACCCGCCGCTGAAGGGCGATGCGTTCAAGTTCGTTGTGCCGAAGGGCGCCGACGTGATCAACGGCTGACTTTCGCTGCGCCGTTTTCCCGACACGGGCCTGCCGGCAACGGCAGGCCCGTGTTGTTTGGGGACGCGGGTACCGGACGCGGGTACCGGGCGCGGACACCGGGCGCGGACACCGGGCGCGGACACCGGGCGCGGCGGCGCGGTCGCGCGGCTGTCATAATGTCGGGTCCGGCGGCCCGTTCGGCCGTCATCGTTTGATCTGGAGCGAGGGTTCATGTCCGACCTGTTTCAAGTCGAGCCGCGCCGGCCGCTCGCCGAGGCGCTGCGGCCGAAGACGCTCGCCGAGGTGATCGGCCAGACGCATCTGCTGGGCGAAGGCAAGCCGCTGCGGCTCGCGTTCGAATCCGGCAAACCGCATTCGATGATCCTGTGGGGGCCGCCCGGCGTCGGCAAGACGACGCTCGCACGCCTGACCGCGCTCGCGTTCGACTGCGAGTTCATCGCGCTGTCCGCAGTGCTCGGCGGCGTGAAGGACATCCGCGAGGCCATGGAGCAGGCGAAGGACACGCTGAACCGCACCGGGCGCCACACGATCCTGTTCGTCGACGAAATCCACCGCTTCAACAAGGGGCAGCAGGACGCGCTGCTGCCGTTCGTCGAGTCGGGGCTCGTCACGTTCATCGGCGCAACGACCGAGAATCCGAGCTTCGAAGTCAACTCGGCATTGCTGTCGCGCGCGCAGGTGTACGTGCTGAAGTCGCTGAACGACGACGAGATGCGCCAGCTGCTCAAGCGCGCACAGGAAATCGCGCTCGACGGGCTCGCGTTCGACGACAAGGCGATCGATACGCTGATCGGCTACGCGGACGGCGACGCGCGGCGCTTCCTGAACCTGCTCGAGCAGGCACAGACGGCCGCGTCGTCGGCCCGCGTCACGACCATCGATGCCGACTTCGTCAGCAGCGCGATGACGCTGAACGCGCGGCGCTTCGACAAGGGCGGCGACAACTTCTACGATCAGATCTCGGCACTGCACAAGTCGGTGCGCGGATCGAGTCCGGACGGCGCGCTGTACTGGTTCTGCCGGATGATCGACGGCGGCGCGGATCCGAAATATCTCGCGCGGCGCATCGTGCGGATGGCGTGGGAAGACATCGGCCTCGCCGACCCGCGCGCGCTGCAGATGGCGAACGACGCGGCCGAAACCTACGAGCGGCTCGGTTCGCCCGAAGGCGAGCTGGCGCTCGGGCAGGCGGTGATCTATCTCGCGTGCGCGGCGAAGAGCAACGCGGGCTACAACGCGTTCAACCAGGCGATGGCATTCGTGAAGCAGGACAAGTCGCGCGAGGTGCCCGTGCATCTGCGCAATGCGCCGACCAAGCTGATGAAGGAACTCGGCTACGGCCACGCGTATCGCTACGCGCACGACGAGCCGAACGCGTATGCGGCCGGCGAGCGCTACCTGCCGGAAGGGATGCGCGAGCCGCACTGGTACAAGCCGGTGCCGCGCGGGCTCGAATCGAAGATCGCCGACAAGCTCGCGTGGCTGCGCGAGCTCGACCGCGAGGCAGGCAAGAAGGATTGACGGGCGCGTGCGGCGCTGCCTGCCGGTGCGTCAGCGCTTGCGGCCCGGCTGCTTCTTCCAGTACTCGAACGGCTCCGCGTGGCATTCGATGTCGAGCTCGGCGACCCGCGCATGCAGGCGCTCCTGCGCATCGGCGATCGCGAGGTTGTAGATCGCCGGCGCGATTTCGTCGACGAAGAAGTGCAGCAGCGCGCCGGCCTGGACGTTGCCGATCGGCTCGTCCATGTTTTCTGTGAAATAGCGTTGCAGCGACGCGATCGCGCGGTCGCGGACATCCTTGTCCAGTTCGATGATCATCTCGGGTTCCGTCGGTCGATGGTGATGCGACGGCGGACGCGCCGCCTGCCGCGTCGTGCGCCGCCGGAGCAGCCGCCGCGCGCCGCGCGGCAGTGCTACGCGGCGCGCTTCGCCGGCGGCGCGAGCACATTCCGGCACTGCGATACTGCCATGCGTGCCGCGCGTTTGGCGCATCGTCCGTCCGGCCAGTGCCGTGGCGGCCCCGCGGTGCGTTAGAATTCCCGTCTTACACAACGATTTTCCAAGTCCTCCCATGCTCGACATCCAGTTGCTGCGCAAAGACCTCGACGGCGTCGCGAAGCGCCTCGCCGATCGCGGCTACACCCTCGACGTCGCCGCGTTCTCCGCCCTCGAAGCGGAACGCCGCGCGATCCAGACCCGTACCGAAGAGCTCCAGGCACGCCGCAACAGCCTGTCGAAGCAGATCGGCGCGATGAAGGGGAAGGGCGAGGACACGTCGGCCGTGATGGCCGAAGTCGGCGGCATCGGCGACGAGATGAAGGCGTCGGAAGCGAAGCTCGGCGAGATCCAGTCGCGTCTGTCCGACCTGATGCTGGGCATGCCGAACATCGCGCACGAAAGCGTGCCGGTCGGCAAGGACGAGTCCGACAACGTCGAGGTGCGCCGCTGGGGCACGCCTCGCCAGTTCGACTTCGAGGTGAAGGATCACGTCGACGTCGGCACGCCGCTCGGCCTCGATTTCGAGACGGGCGCGAAGCTGGCCGGAGCACGCTTCACGATGCTGCGCGGCTCGATCGCCCGCCTGCACCGCGCGCTCGCGCAGTTCATGATCGACACGCACACGCTGCAGCACGGCTACAGCGAGACGTACACGCCGTACATCGTGAACCCCGAAATCCTGTACGGCACGGGCCAGTTGCCGAAGTTCGCGGACGACATGTTCCGCGTCGAGAAGGGCGGTGCCGAGAACACGATCACGCAATACCTGATCTCGACGTCCGAGATTTCGCTGACGAACACCGTGCGCGAATCGATCGTCGAAGGTTCCGCGCTGCCGATCAAGCTGACCGCGCATTCCCCGTGCTTCCGCTCGGAAGCCGGCTCGTACGGCCGCGACACGCGCGGGATGATTCGCCAGCACCAGTTCGACAAGGTCGAGATGGTGCAGATCGTCGCGCCCGACGCGTCGTACGCGGCGCTCGACGAAATGGTCGGCCACGCGGAAGCGATCCTGCAGAAGCTCGGCCTGCCGTACCGCGTGATCACGCTGTGCACGGGCGACATGGGCTTCTCGGCCGCGAAGACGTTCGACCTCGAAGTGTGGCTGCCCGCGCAGAACACCTATCGCGAGATCTCGAGCTGCTCGAACACCGAGGCGTTCCAGGCGCGCCGGATGCAGGCGCGCTTCCGTAACGCGCAGGGCAAGCCGGAACTCGTGCATACGCTGAACGGCTCCGGCCTCGCGGTCGGCCGCACGCTCGTCGCGGTGCTCGAGAACTACCAGAATGCCGATGGTTCGGTCACGGTGCCGGAGGCACTGCGTCCGTACATGGGCGGCATGGAGCGCATCGAAGCGCCCGTACAGGCGTCGTGAGATCGCCGGACGATCGGTACTCGACGCCTCGCAAAAAAATTTGCAAAAAGGGCTTGTGAGATTCGAAGAGATCGTTCTATAATCTTTTCTTTCCCGGACACGACCAACCGGGAAATGAAGCAGCAAGGAAGGAGAGGTGGCAGAGTGGTCGAATGTACCTGACTCGAAATCAGGCGTACGGTTTCCCCGTACCGTGGGTTCGAATCCCACCCTCTCCGCCAAAATACGAAGCCCCGTGATTCGAAAGGATCACGGGGTTTTTCGTTTTGGTCGCCCGGTGGCGACCGGTGCTTGGGTCGTCGCTGCCGCGTTGCGGCAGCACGCACGCATACGGCACATCCGCACATCCGCACATCCGCATGTGCATGCCAGCCGTTGCGCTGCCGACCACCTTCCGATCATCGCGATCGCGGCAACCGCCTCCCGGCGACATTCTGTCGCCGCCTTTCTGCTTCAGCCTTGGCTTCCCGCGCCGTTAACAGCGGACGGCGAGAAGCGCCTTTCGCGCCGTCGCCGTTCTGCGTCGATCCAAGGTCCCATGAAACTGAGCTACAAGATTCCCCTCGCATTCGCCGTTGCGCTGCTGCTGATGTTCTGCGGTGCGCTGTACGGCATCCGCATCCTCAACCGGTCGATCGATACATTCGCGAACGACGTGCAGACGCATGTCGCCGACGAGCGGCTCGTGTCTGCGACGCTCGTGCAGTTCAAGCTGCAAGTCCAGGAGTGGAAGGACACGCTGCTGCGGGGCAAGCAGCCCGACAAGCTCGCCAAATACTGGCAGGCGTTCCAGACGCGCGAGCGCACGGTCGACGCGCTTGCCGCGCAACTCGTCAGCCAGCTGCCGCCCGGCGAGAGCCGGACACTCGTCGAGCAGTTCATGCGCGCACATGCGGCGATGGGCGACGGTTACCGCCGCGGGTTCGATGCGTTCAAGGCAGCCGGCTTCGAACCGGCGGCAGGCGACACGGCCGTGGCCGGCGTCGACCGTGCGCCGGCCGCGCTGCTCGAGCGCGCGGCGAAGACGATCGCCGACGAAAGCGCCGCGGTGTCGGCGCAAGCAAGCCGCGATGCGAGCCGCGCGACCGTGGCGAGCGTTGTGCTGATGCTGGCCGTGCTCGGCATCGCGATGATCGGCGCGTTCCTGTTCAGCCGCACGATCCTGCGGCCGCTCGATCGCGCGGTCGCCTGTGCGCAGGCGGTGGCGGGCGGCGACCTGACGCGCGACGTCGACGCGGCCGGCAGCGACGAGATCGCGGAGCTGCTGCGCGCGTTGCAGACGATGCAGGCGAGCCTGTCGAGTGTCGTGCTCGAGGTGCGCACGCACGCCGAAGCCGTCGCGACCGCGAGCGCGCAGATCGCGTCGGGCAACCACGATCTGTCGTCGCGCACCGAGGAGCAGGCCGCCTCGCTCGAGGAAACGGCGGCCAGCATGACCGAACTGACGGGCATCGTGCGCCAGTCGGCCGAGCACGCGCAGCACGCGGCGCAGCTCGCCCGGGACGCATCGGACATCGCGTCCGCGGGCGGCGGCGTGATGACGGACGCCGTCGACACGATGAGCGGGATCGCCGCCAGCGCGGCGAAGGTCGGCGAGATCATCGCCGTGATCGACGGCATCGCGTTCCAGACCAACATCCTCGCGCTGAACGCCGCCGTCGAGGCAGCGCGCGCGGGCGAGCAGGGGCGCGGCTTCGCAGTCGTCGCAGCCGAGGTGCGCACGCTCGCGCAGCGCAGTGCGGCCGCTGCAAAGGAGATCAAGGCGCTCATCGAGCACTCGACGCGGCGCGTCGACGACGGCGCCTTGCTGATCGGCCGCGCGGGCGAATCGATTCACGAGATCATCGGCGCGGTACAGCGGGTGACGACGATCGTCGGCGAGATCTCGTCTGCGTCGCAGGAGCAGAGCGGCGGCATCCAGCAGGTCAACGTCGCGGTCACGCAGATGGATGAAGCGACGCAGCGCAACGCGGCACTGGTTGAACAGGCGTCGGCCGCGACGCAGGCGCTGGCCGAACAGGCGAGCGCGCTGCGGCGCGCGGTCGCCGTGTTCAGGCTGCCACTGGCCGCGTGACGGTGCCGCCGGCGACGGCGACCACGCCGTCGCCGCTCACATCGCGGCCGAATACTGCGCGAGCACGCGAGCGCGGATCGACGGCTTGATGTTCGATTGCGCCATGTTGCCGCCGTAGTGCGCGACGACCCGCGGATTCATCACGCGGTACCACAGCGGCGGCACATACGCGAACAGGATCATCGTCGCGTAGCCCGCGGGCAATTGCGGCGAATCGTCGAAGTGGCGCAGCGCCTGGTACGAGCGCGTCGGGTTCGCGTGATGATCGGCGTGCCGCTGCAGCTGATACAGGAACCGGTTCGTGACGACGTGATTGCTGTTCCACGAATGCTGCGGCGTGCAGCGTTCGTAGCGGCCGCTAGCCAGCTTGCGGCAGCCGAGCCCGTAGTGCTCGACGTAGTTCACGACTTCGAGCAGCGACGCGCCGTACACGGCCTGGATCACGAGGAACGGGATCGCGACCTTGCCGGCCATCGCGATCGCGATGCCCCACACGACGACGGTCATCGCCCATGCGTGCAGCACCTCGTTGCGCCAGGTCCACGGCGAATGCCCGAGCCGCTCGAGACGCGTCTTCTCGAGCCGCCACGCCGAACGGATGCTGCCCGTCACCGTGCGCGGCAGGAACGCCCAGAACGATTCGCCGAAGCGCGCGCTCGCCGGATCCTCGGCCGTCGCGACGCGCACGTGATGGCCGCGGTTGTGCTCGACGAAGAAGTGCCCGTACGCGACCGGCGCGAGCGTGACCTTCGCGAGCCAGCGCTCGAAGCGGCTGGTCTTGTGCCCGAGTTCGTGCGCGGTGTTGATCGAGATGCCCGTCGCCGCGCCGAGCGATAGCGCGAAGCCGACGTAGTCGTACCACGCGAGCGCATGCGTGCCGACGATCCACACGCACATGAAGAACGCGACGTATTCGACCAGCGTCGCGAGATAGACGATATGGCGGTAATAGCGCTCGCGTTCGAGGTGCGGGACGACGGCTTCGGGCGGATTGTCGCGATCGTCGCCGATGAGCGTGTCGAGGACCGGTATCACGCCGAACGCGAACAGCGGGCCGAACCACCAGAACACGTGCAGGCCCGTCGACAGCGCGAGCTGGGCCGCGAAGATCGGCAGCGTGATCGTCACCGCGCCGAGCAGCCACAGATAACGTTTGCCATCCGACCAGTGCGCGGCCGGTCCGTCGGTTTTTGCCATTGTCTCCCTCCTTGTGGCGGCCAGCTCCAGCGCGAGGGCCTGGCGGCCGCGTGTCCCGTTCTTTCGTCGGTCGAATCGTCGTCGGTCCGCGGCACGGCGCGCGGCCCCGGATCGTGGTCCGGTTGTGCCAGTTATACGACCGCCGCGCACGCTTTCCAAACGCTGCCGGTAGGCGTGAAACTCCAAACGGCGAACCGTCCATGGTTCGGGTCGGGAAGGGCCGGTGAGGGGGTGATTGAAACGGGGTGCGCGGCCGCGAATCGCGCGTGCGAAGGGTTTTCTCGTCTGAGGAAAGCGCGACGCGCAGCGCCCGGGCGAGCCCGGTCATGCCCGCAACGAATGTTGCAACGCAATAAGCGCGCGATGACGGCGCGTGTCGTCGTCGCGCTCTCGCAACCTTATATTACGGACCATTACGATTGCAGCGACGCAACGCCGGACGCGCGGCGCACGAATGCCGCGTGCGACAAGGCAGGCGCGGCGACATGTCCGCGAGCGGCGTCCGAATGCCGATACGTCGGCGTGCGGCAGCGCCCGATGCTGCACCTGCACACCCGCGTGTGCGTGGCACCGCGCGCGTTGCCTGCCGCCTTTCGATCCGCGCGGCCATTTGAAAATAACGATTTGACTCATGCCCCGCTTTCGGTTGAAGCTAATAGCTTGCTGTCCGAAGGGGGCTGTGCCTGCATGAGTTCGACCTTGACCGTTCGTCGTATCGCTGCCGACCAGGGCAGCGTGTATCGCGAACTCCGCGCCGCATCGCTGCGTGAGCCCTACGCGCCCGGCGAAGCGCCGGAGGCCGAATTGCTGAACGTCGATTCCGACGCAGCGGCGGCCATCGCCGCGCTGCGTGCCGCATCCGACGAGTCGACGACTTTCCTGCTGTACACCGAAGGCCACCCGGCCGGCATGATCGGCGCCTATTTCGACAATACGCCCGAGCGGCGCGCGTTCGTCAGCGAGCTGTGGGTCGCGCATGCGGTCCGCCATCTGCGCGGCGGCGTGCTGCTGCTCGAAACGGCCACCGCGTGGCTCGCCGAACGCGGCGCGCAGGACGTCTACGCATGGATCGCCGATGCGAACCGCAATGCGATCCGCTTCTACGAACGCGCGGGTTTCGGCAATACGGGCGAGCACGCGCCGATCGCGCGCATGCCCGGCGCGATGAAGTCGTTGTTCGTGTCGCACTTCAACACGCCCTGACGCATGAATGCGCGGGCCGCCCGGCGCGATCGACACCCGCTCGCCCCGTCCGAGCCCGCAGGCCGGTTGCGCGCGTGCCGCGACCGTCGCCATCCGGTTTCCCAAAAATAATGGCTGCACGCGTGGACGCCTGTAAAATACGCAAAAATTTTTTGCAGAGTGTCCATGTCGCTTAAAAAATCGCCATTCTTCGAGCTGCGCAGCGGATCGGTCGATACGTTGCTGTTCACCGTGAAGACGACCGATCTCGATGCGTTGCGTACCGAACTGGTCAAGCGCTTCGAAGCGACTCCCGAGTTTTTCGCCGACGATGTCGTCGCGATCGACGTCCGCCGTCTCGCGGACGGCGAACGCGTCGCGCTCGCGGACATCCGCCAGATGTTGAACGACGTGCGGATGCGTCCGGTGGGCGTCGTCGCGCTGCCGACGCAGGGCTGGGCGGCCGAAGCCGGCTTGCCGCTGCTCGAGGCGCGCGATCGGCGCGTGGCGGCCGCGAAGCCGGCCGACGAAGCGGCGGAGCCGGCGCCTGCGGTTGCGGCGCCTGCTGCGGCTGCAGCGGAACCGGCGCCGGAGCCCGCGCCGACGCCGATTCCGGCGGGCAGCCAGACGCTGGTGATCGATCGGCCGCTGCGTTCGGGGCAGCAGATTTACGCGAAAGGAGACCTCGTGGTGCTCGCGCCGGTCAGTCACGGCGCAGAAATCATCGCGGAAGGCAACATCCACATCTACGCGCCGTTGCGCGGCCGCGCCCTCGCGGGTGTGCACGGCAATCACGACGCGCGCATTTTCTGCACGTGTCTCGAACCGGAACTGATTTCGATCGCGGGTATCTATCGAACGACCGAGAACCCGTTGCCCGCCGACATACTGGGCAAATCGGTGCAGATCCGGCTCGAAGAGGAAAAACTGATGATCGAACCGCTGCGCCTGACGTGATTCACGCGGCACGCTCCGGATCGATCGGCTCTCATTGACGAACACAGGGTATTGGGTAAATGGCAAAAATCATCGTGGTGACTTCGGGCAAGGGCGGCGTGGGCAAGACGACGACCAGCGCGAGCTTCGCGTCCGGCCTCGCGCTGCGCGGCCACAAGACGGCCGTGATCGACTTCGACGTCGGCCTGCGTAACCTCGATCTCATCATGGGCTGCGAGCGTCGCGTGGTGTACGACCTCGTCAACGTGATCCAGGGCGAAGCGAACCTGAACCAGGCGCTGATCAAGGACAAGAAGTGCGAGAACCTGTTCATCCTGCCGGCGTCGCAGACGCGCGACAAGGATGCGCTCACGCGTGACGGCGTCGAGAAGGTGCTGAACGACCTGGTCGCGATGGACTTCGAATACATCGTCTGCGATTCGCCGGCCGGTATCGAGGCGGGCGCGCTGCATGCGATGTACTTCGCGGACGAGGCGCTGATCGTCACGAACCCGGAAGTGTCGTCGGTGCGCGACTCGGACCGCATTCTCGGCATCCTGTCGTCGAAGACGAAGCGCGCGACCGAAGGCAAGGATCCGATCAAGGAGCACCTGCTGATCACGCGTTACAGCCCGAAGCGCGTGAGTGAAGGCGAGATGCTGTCGCTCGAGGACATCAGCGAAATCCTGCGCATCAAGCTGATCGGCGTGGTGCCCGAATCGGAAGCCGTGCTGCACGCGTCGAACCAGGGTCTGCCGGCCGTGCATATCGACGGCACCGACGTCGCGGAAGCGTACAAGGACGTCGTCGCCCGCTTCCTCGGCGAAGACAAGCCGCTGCGCTTCACCGATTACCAGAAGCCGGGCCTGCTGCAGCGCCTCTTCGGCAGCAAGTAACGGAGGCCGCCCATGTCCATCCTTTCGTTTCTCCTCGGCGAGAAGAAGAAGTCCGCATCGGTCGCGAAGGAGCGCCTGCAGCTCATCATCGCGCACGAGCGGGTCGGCGGCCGTCCGCCGGCCGATTACCTGCCGGCGCTGCAGAAGGAGCTCGTCGCGGTCATCTCGAAGTACGTCCATATTTCGAACGACGACATCCGCGTGAGCCTCGAGCGCCAGGACGATCTCGAAGTCCTCGAAGTGAAGATCGAGATCCCGCAAGCCTGAGCGTTGTCGCACTCCCTCCGCACGGCGGCGCATGCCGTCGTGCGCGTCTTACGCCCTGTTGCACTTTCGGGCTCGCCGTAACACGGTCTCTGTCGGCCGTTCGCCGTCCTCCCGCATTGAAGTGAATACGTTCGCGTCATTCGTCAATCAGGAGGTTGTGATGGCTGTCTCTACCGTTCAACGCCGTATCGTTTCGCTCGCGCTCGTTGCCGCGGGCCTGTCAGCCATCGTCGCGCCGCTCGCCGCACGCGCGGACGACCTTCTCGTCGGCGCGCCGGTGCTGGTGCAGTCGGGCCGGATGATCGTCGCCGAGCCCGTGGCCGTGCGTACCGAGGAAGTCGTCGTCGTCGCGCCGAACGCGCCGCCGCCCGTGCGCTACGAGGTCGTGCCCGACGCGCGCGTCGGCTACGTGTGGGAGCGCGGCCACTGGCGCTGGGACCATGGCCGCTACCTGTGGATCGGCGGACACTGGGAAGCCGAGCGCATCGGCATGCAGTGGGTGCCGGGCCATTGGGATCAGCGCGGCCCGAACTGGTTCTGGACCCGCGGCCACTGGGCGTAACGGAGGCGAACGATGAAGCGAACCGTCATCGCCATCGCGCTCGTCGCGATCACGCTCGCCGGCTGCATCGTCGTGCCGGCACGGCCCGTCTATTACCGGCCGGCGCCTGTGGTGATCTATTGAGGCGCGCGCGGGCCCGTCTGCGCCGGGCCGTTCGCGCCCGAAGCAGGCGGCCCGTCGTGATCGGGTGTTGCCGCTGTCGGTGCGGCGGCGTCGGCGGCCGCCGGAGCGCCGGCCGCCGGAACGCCGGCCGCGCTCGCGTCTTCTTCGCGCAGTGTGTCGAGCGGATCGGCGGGTGCGGCCGCCGCGTCCTGCGGCTCGGTGACGCCGGTCGCCGGCGCCGCTGCGGCGGCCGGTTGCGCTGCGTGCGTCGCAGCGGATGGCGCGGCGGCCGGCGGCGGCGCGAGATAGCGCTGCGCGAGCGTTTCATAGAGCGGCGGCGCGAAGAAGCGCGCGACGCGGCTCGACACCAGCGCGGTCGCCATCAGCGAAATCACGAGCGCGTGGCCGTTGATCATCTCCATCACGATCACGAACGACGTGATCGGCGACTGCGTGACCGCCGCGAGGTAGCCGACCATCGCGAGCGCGATCAGCATCGGCAGGCTCATGTCGCCGAACGCGACGTGCAGCAGGTTGCCGAACCCGGCGCCGATCGACAGCGACGGCGCGAAGATCCCGCCCGGGATGCCCGGCAGGTAAGACGCCACCATCGACACCATCTTCAGGAGCGGATAGAACAGCGACAGCTGTTCGTGGCCGTCGAGCAGGCCGCGCGCCTCCGCATAGCCGCTGCCGAACGTCGTGCCGCCCGACACGATGCCGACGACGGCGATCACGAAGCCGCACAGCGCCGCGAACGCAATCGGCCGCTCGCGATACAGGACGAGCACGCGCGCGGGCAGCCAGCGCCCCGTATTGAGCAGCAGCCAGCTGAACAGGCCGCCGGCGATTCCGGTGACGATCGCCGTCACGAGCACGGCGACGGCGAGCATCTTCGGGAAATGCTGGCCGGCGTCGATCGTGCCGAAATACGTGTAGTTGCCGTTCAGGCCGAGTGCGACGACACCGGCGAGGATGATCGCCGTGATCAGCACGCCGCTTGCGCGCGCGGAGAAGCTGCGCGTCAATTCCTCGATCGCGAACACGATCCCGGCGAGCGGCGTATTGAACGCGGCCGACAGGCCGGCCGCCGCGCCCGCGAGCACGAGCTGCCGTTCGATCTGCGCGTTCGAGCGCGGGTAGAAACGCCGCAGGTTGAACATCAGCGCCGCGCCGATCTGCACGGTCGGACCTTCGCGGCCGATCGTGAAGCCGCCGAGAATGCCCATCAGCGAAATCAGCACCTTGCCGAACAGGATCCGCAGCGTCAGCAGCCGCGCACCGAACGAAGTCGGGCTCGCATGCAGCGTCGCGATGACCTGCGGGATCCCGCTGCCCTCGGCGCCGCGAAAGAAGCGGCGCGTGAGCCACGCCGACGCCGCGGCGATCGCCGGCGTCAGCAGCAGCGGCAGCCATGCGGCATGCGCGCGCATCGTGCGGAAGGTGTCGTAGCCCCAGTCGATGAGTCGCGCATACAGCACGGCCGCGAGGCCCACCGCGATCGCACCGAGCCAGAATACGCCGTACTGACGCCAGATCCGCAGCGAGCGGCGCGTGAGGGCGGGAAACAATCCGGAAAGCAGGGCGGGAACAGCGGGGCGTTGCATCGGGCGGCCGGCCGGAAGGCAAAGAAAGCATTATAAAAAGAACCGGATGCGGGCGGGGCTCGATAAACTTCGACAAAACGACGCAATTTGTTGCAAATGTAATGCTGCCGTAATGCCACGCGCGCCTGCCATCGTTAGCATGGCGAAACGGCCGCTCATTCCCCACAAGAAACGTGAAACGCATCCTCATCGTGAAAGTGACGTCGCTCGGCGACGTCGTCCAGACGCTGCCTGTCGTCGCGGACCTCCATCGCGCTTTTCCCGGCGTGGCGGTCGATTGGGCCGTCGACGAGTCGTGCGCCGAGGTCGTGCGCTGGCATCCGGGCGTGAGCAACGTGCTGTGCGCACCGCTGCGGCGGTTCAAGAAGCTGCGCAACGGCGGCGACCTGAAGGCGATCTCGGCGTCGATCGGTGCGCTGCGCGCGCACCGCTACGATGCGGTCATCGACCTGCACGGGGTCTACAAGAGCGCGATCATCTCGGCGCTCGCGCGCGCGGCGCGCCGGTTCGGTTACCAGACGCAGGATCTCGGCGAGACGGGCGCGCGCTTCGCGTACTCGCATCGCTTCGGCCCGCGGCCGGATTGCGACGCGTGGCACGGCATGCGCGTGAGCGCCGGCGAGGCGCTCGGTTATGTCCCCGAAGGCATTGCCGACTACGGGGTCGTCGCGCCGCGGGATGTGAACCTGCCTGCGGCCGTGACCGACGGCGCGCCGTTCATGCTGCTGTTCCATGCAACGTCGAATCCGGACAAGCAATGGCCGGCCGATCGCTGGGCCGCGCTGGCCACGCAGATGATGGCGCGCGGCGTGCGCGTGCTGCTGCCGTGGGGATCGGCGGCCGAACATGACGATGCGCAGGACATCGCCGCGCGCGCACCCGGTGCGATCGTCTTGCCGGCGATGTCGGTGCGGGAATTGGGCGCGGCGCTTGGCCGGGCCGCGCTCGTGGTGGGGGTCGATACGGGATTCGTGCACATGTCGCATGCGCTGAAGCGCCCGACGGTGATGATTTTCGTCGCGACGTCGCGCCACCATTGCGGGATCGGCGGCGCACCGAACGCGCTGTCGATCGGCGAGCCCGGCGCGCCGCCGTCGGTTGCGCAGGCGCTCGACGCGATCGATGCGGTCGGGCCGGTCTATGGCGCGTCGTGCGCGCGGTTGACGGCCTAGCGCCAGCGACTGACGCGAGCCGGTTCCGGACGCGGCGCCGGCCGGTTCAGGCGAGCAGCACTTCGACGGTGACCACCGCGGCGATCGCCGCCAGATTGGCCAGCAACGCCTCGATCAGCAGACCGCGCCAGGTTTTCGGCCGGAAGCGCGCCGCGAGCAGCAGCGCGCCGCCCAGCGCGAGTGCCAGGATCAGGACGAGGTCGGCGTTGTCGAGGTGGACGTTCATCGCGGCGGCTCCTTCGGGGCGGGAATCCCGGGGCGCGCGCAGCGGCGCCCCCGCGATCGAGTATAGGCGGCGCCCCCCGCCGCACAACCCGGGGCGCCCCGGACGCTCAGACGAGCGATGCGTCGCGCGTTTCGCGCATCAGCAGCACGCCGATCAGGCTGATCGCCGCCGCGACCGACACGTAACCGCCGACCCACGACAGGCCGCCGCGTGCGGCGAGCAGTTGCGCGATGTACGGTGCGATCGACGCGCCGAGAATCCCGCCGAGGTTGTACGCGACGCCGGCGCCCGTATAGCGGACGTTGGTCGGGAACAACTCCGGCAGCAGCGCACCCATCGGCGCGAACGTCACGCCCATCAGGAACAGCTCGATCGTCAGGAACAGCGCGACGAGCGGCATCGAGCCGCTGCCGAGCAGCGGTTCCATCGCGAAGCCGGACAGCAGCGCGGCGATTGCGCCGACGACCAGCACCGGCTTGCGGCCGAAGCGGTCCGACGCCCACGCCGACAGCGGTGTCGCGAGCCCCATGAACACGACCGCGAAGCACAGCAGCCCGAGGAAGCTCTGGCGCGGAATATGCAGCGCCGACACGCCGTACGACAGCGAGAACACGGTCGAGATGTAGAACAGCGTGTAGCAGACCACCATCGCGAGCGCGCCGAGCAGCGTCGGCTGCCAGTGTTGCGACACGAGCGTCGCGACCGGCACGCGCACGCGCTCGTTGCGGTCGAGCGCGGCCTGGAACGCCGGCGTCTCGGTGATCTTCAGCCGCACGTACAGGCCGAGCGCCACGAGCACCGCGCTGACGAGGAACGGGATGCGCCAGCCCCAGCTGCGGAACTGTTCGTCGGACAGCGACAGCGCGAGCGCGAAGAACAGGCCGTTCGACATCAGGAAGCCGACCGACGGCCCGAGCTGCGGGAACATCCCGAACCAGCCGCGCTTGCCTTGCGGCGCATGCTCGGTCGCGAGCAGCGCCGCGCCGCCCCATTCGCCGCCGAGCCCGATGCCCTGGCCGAAGCGCAGCACGCACAGCAGCACCGGCGCGAGCGCGCCGATCGCATCGTAGCCGGGCACGAAACCGATCGCGGTGGTCGAGATGCCCATTACCAGCAGCGACGCGACGAGCGTCGATTTGCGGCCGATGCGGTCGCCGAAGTGGCCGAACAGGAACGAACCGATCGGCCGCGCGATGAACGCGATGCCGAACGTGACGAACGCGGACAGCGCCTGCGCGGTCGCGGAGCCGTGCGGGAAGAACACGGGGCCGATGACGAGCGCCGCGGCGGTCGCGTACACGTAGAAATCGTAGAACTCGATCGCGGTGCCGATGAAGCTCGCGAACACGATGCGCCGGTGGCTGACGGCGGTGGCCGAACCGGTTGCATGTGCAACGGCCGGGGGAGATGCGGACATGGATGTCTCCGTTTTGTCGTTGGGGCGATCGGCCGGGCGTACGGTCGGGCAGGCACGAACGCCTGCCGCTCGCAGCCGGGCGGATGATGCGGTGGCGGCGTGGACGCGCGCCGTGGCGCGGACGTCACCCGCCGGTCGACGATGGAGACGGATAGGTCGCCGCCGCCCGGTGCCGGCGTGGTCGGCTCGCATGCCGGGTGCGGCATGCGAACGCGCGCGGGAGGGTGACCCCGCGATTGCGGAAAATTATAGCCAGCGCCGCGACATAGCGGCAATCGCGGGCGGGCGCAGGCTCAATCGATCGACTGCGCCTGCGCGGACGCCGTGCTCTGCAGCTGGAAGCGTCCGTCGTCGTTGAACAGCCAGCCTTCCATCATCTCGATCCGGCCATTGCCGTCCAGCAGTTTCGACGGCGGTGCCGGCAATGGTGCCGAGCGGCGCAGCGACGCGAGCGCGAGCGCTTCCGCTTCGCTGTCGCCGTTGCTGCGATAGACGGACGCGTTGACGAGGCGGCCGCCGCGATCGACGGTGAACGCGACGACGACGAGCGAGCGCAGCATCGCCTGCGGTGTGCCGCGCGATACGCCGGATGGATTGTGCTCGGCGACGCACCGCGCGACTTCCACGCGGTACTGGTCGAGATTGGCGCCGCGCGTGATCGACGGGATCGTCAGCACCGAATGCAGCGACGGCGGCGGCGTGATCGTGCAGGCGGCAAGCAACAGGGCGGCGACCAGCGCGGCGACACGCGGCCGGTCGGCACCCGGGCGGGGTAGAGGGAGCATGGGAGGCAAGCCGGGAGTGACTATAAAAAAATGATAGGCGCCCGAGCGCGACACGTTATCGGGAGAAACGCATAATCCGCGGCACGCGACGGCGCGAGCGCGAATGATCGCTCCCTGGCGCGGCCGGCGGCGTCGCGATGTGACGTGACATGTGACGACAAGCGGGGGACATGCGGGGACATGCGGGGACATGCGGGGGACATGCGTGCCCCACCGCCCGCGCGCGGCGCACAGCGGCGATCCCGTGGCCCGGCCGGCGCTGCTCTGGTCAGTAGCCGTGCGTCACGAGCGACAGAACGGACAGGTCCGGATGCGTACCGTCGATGATGCTCTTGCCGATGTGCACGGCCTCGTGCACTGCATCGTCGACGCTCGCGAAGCTTTCCTCGCCGTCCGCATGGAAGGCCACCGCATGACCGGGGAGGGCGGGATTCACGCCCGGATGGCATACGTAGCCGGTGTACGTATAGCGCGCGTCGCTGCCGGGAACGAGGCCCGGCACGACATGAATCTCGAAGCCTTCGTAATCGACGTGATCCGTCGCGGTCGACAGTTCGGTCATGGCGGTCTCCGTGCGCCGCACGCGCGGATGGCGCGAGCGGCATCGAGTCGCGGCGGCGGTCGTGTCGCCGTGCTGATCGAATTCTAGGCGATGACGGCCCGGCCCGTGAGACCCGCGCAGCGCAACGCCGGTCGAGCCGGGTCGCGCACTAGCGCGTACAGCGCGCGTCCTTGCGCTGCACGACGAGGATCACCGGATACTTCTCGCCGTGCTCGAGCTCGACCGGCGCGACGACCGTCAGCGTCGCCGGGTCCGAATCGTCGTACACGCTGACCTGTTCGTTGCGGATGTAGGTCACGCCGGTGCAGTTCGACGCGCGGCCGTCGTCCGACACCTTGCACTGGAGTTCGTTTTCCTTCAGGTAGTTGTACGGCGTCGGGCTCGCGAGATATTCGCGCAGGCTGCGCGGCGAGCCGCCGACGCCCTTCACGTACGCGATCGCGCACGACGGCGTCGGTGCATCGGTGCCGGAGGCGGAATCGGCGGCCGCTGCGTGCGTGCCGACGGCGGCCAGCAGCGCGGCGAGCGACGAGGCGATGAAGGGCTTCATGACGTGGTTTCCCGTTTCGCGATTCGGAGCGCCGGATTGTAACGGGATCGGGCGCGATGCGTCGGCACGCGGGGGGCGCGCTGCGGCCGGAAAATGCCGCGGGCAAACAAAAACCCCGTCATTCGATGAATGGACGGGGTTTGGCGAACCGCGTGGCGGAAGCGGTGAGATTCGAACTCACGGACAGTTTCCCGTCGCTGGTTTTCAAGACCAGTGCCTTAAACCGCTCGGCCACGCTTCCACACGAGGCGGCATTGTAACCGAAATGCCGCGCCGTTCCGCGTCAATCGTCGCGCAGGAACAATTCCTGCAGGTCGTTGAGGAAGCGCTGGCCGAGCGGCGTCGGCGCGATCTGCGCGAAATCGCGCGTGATCAGCCCGCGCCGCTCCGCTTCCTGCAGCGCAGGCTCGATCGTGCTGATCGGCAGCCCGGTGCGCTCGACAAAACTGTGCACGGGGAAGCCCTCGACGAGCCGCAGCGTGTTCAGCATGAACTCGAACGGCAGGTCGCGCGCGCCCACTTCACGCTCCTCCTGCACCGGCGTGCCGGCCATCGCCTGCTCGATGAAGGCCGCCGGATGCTTGTAGCGCGCCTGCCGCAGGATCCGGTTCGGGAATGACAGCTTCGTGTGCGCGCCGGCGCCGATCCCGAGATAGTCGCCGAAGCGCCAGTAATTCAGGTTGTGCTTGCACTGATGATTCGGCTTCGCGTACGCGGACACTTCGTAGCGCCCGTAACCGGCCTCGGCCGTGCGCTCATGGATCCATTCCTGCATGTCGGCCGACGCGTCGTCGTCGGGCACCGCGGGCGGGAACTTCGCGAACAGCGTGTTCGGCTCGAGCGTCAGGTGATACAGCGACAGATGCGGCGGCGCGTACGACAGCGCAGTCTCGATGTCGGCCCGGCATTCGTCGAGCGTCTGGTTCGGCAGCGCGAACATCAAGTCGAGGTTGAAGTTGTCGAACGTCTTCGCGGCGATCTCGACGGCCGCACGCGCCTGCGTGGTGTCGTGAATGCGGCCGAGCGCCTTCAGATGGCCTTCGTTGAAGCTCTGGATGCCGACCGACAGGCGATTCACGCCGCTCGCGCGAAACTGCGCGAACTTCGCGGCCTCGAACGTGCCGGGATTCGCCTCGAGCGTGATCTCCGCGTCGGCGTCGAGCGGCAGCAATGCGCGCACGTCGGACAGCAGACGGTCGAGACCGGCGGCCGACAGCAGGCTCGGCGTGCCGCCGCCGATGAACACCGTATGCACCTGCCGACCCCACACGAGCGGCAGCGCCTGTTCGAGATCGGCACGCAGCGCGTCGAGATATTCCGTCTCCGGGAACCGTTCGCCCTTCCATTCGTGCGAGTTGAAATCGCAGTACGGGCACTTGCGCACGCACCACGGAAAATGCACGTACAGCGCGAGCGGCGGCAGCGACGTGAGCCGCACCTGGCCGGGCGACGTGAAGGTTGCGACGACGCGTGCGCCGGTTTGCGCGGCCTGGCTCATGCGGCCTCCGGCTGCGAGTGCGTGGTGAAGACGATCATGCGGGTTCCTCTGCAAGCCGCGCGAGCAGCGCCTTCAGCGCGAGCGCGCGATGGCTGTGCGTGTTCTTCACGGCCGGCTCGAGTTCGGCCGCCGTCGCGCCGAGCGACGGCAGGTAAAAATGCGGGTCGTAGCCGAATCCGTGCTCGCCGCGCGGCGTATCGACGATCTCGCCGGCCCAGCGGCCTTCGGCGAACAGCGGCTCGGGATCGTCCGCGTGGCGCACGAGCGCGAGCACGCAGCAATAGTATGCGCGCCGGTCGTTCACGCCGTGCAGTTGCTCGACGAGGTACGCATTGTTCGCCGCGTCGCCCTTGGCGCGGCCCGCGCGCTGCGCGTAGCGCGCCGAATAGACGCCCGGTGCGCCGCGCAGCGCGCGCACGCACAGGCCCGAATCGTCGGCGATTGCCGGCAGCCCGGTGAGCCGCGACGCGTGCCGCGCTTTCGTCAGCGCATTCTCGATGAAGGTGCCGAACGGCTCGTCGGCCTCGGGCACGGCCAGGTCGCCCTGCGGCACGATCTCGATGCCGACCGTCGAGAACAGCGCCGTGAATTCGCGCAGCTTGCCGGCGTTGTTCGACGCGAGCACGATGCGCGACAGCGGGGCGAGGGTGCGATCGTCAGACATGGCCGGCGCCCAGCACGTCCTTCTGCAGCTGCACGAGCCGGCCGATCCCGCTTTGCGCGAGGTCGAGCAGCGCGTTCATTTCGGCGCGCGAGAACGGCACGCCTTCGGCGGTGCCCTGGACTTCGACGAAGCCGCCCGCGCCCGTCATCACGACGTTCATGTCGGTGTCGCACTGCGAATCTTCCGCGTAGTCGAGGTCGAGCACCGGGGCGCCTGCGTACACGCCGACCGAGATCGCGGCGACGTGGTCGGTGATCGGCGAGCGCGCGAGCTTGCCGGCCGCGATCAGCTTCGACACGGCGTCGTGCGCGGCGACGAACGCGCCGGTGATGCTCGCCGTGCGCGTGCCGCCGTCGGCCTGGATCACGTCGCAGTCGATGTGGATCGTGCGCGGGCCGAGCGCGTCGAGGTCGAACACCGCGCGCAGCGCGCGGCCGATCAGGCGCTGAATTTCCTGCGTGCGGCCCGTCTGCTTGCCGCGCGCGGCTTCACGGTCGCTGCGCGTGTGGGTCGCGCGCGGCAGCATCCCGTATTCGGCCGTCAGCCAGCCCTGGCCGCGCTCGCGCAGGAACTCGGGCACGCGTTCGGCGACGCTGGCGGTGCAGATCACCTTGGTGTCGCCGAATTCGACGAGCACCGAGCCTTCGGCGTGTTTCGTGTAGTGGCGCGTGAGCGCGACCTTGCGCAGTTCGTCGGCGCGACGGCCGCTCGGGCGGGACAGGGAAGACGTCATGGGGAATCGTGGGCGGAAGAGGAAACCCCGATTTTAGCGCCGAACGGCACGCGCGCCCGGCGGGGTGGGGCGCAAAAATGGGATAATGCGCGCTTCCCGCCCCGCGCCTTGCAATGCGCCGGGCGCCTCGACATATTCCCGCCCGGCAAGGGCACCCAGACGGCGAGACGAACCATGATCTACAGCATGACGGGCTATGCGAACGCGACGCGCGAACTCGCGACGGCGGCCGGCAACGGCGGCACGAGCGTGTCGGTCGAACTGCGCACCGTGAACTCGCGTTTCCTTGACCTGAACTTCCGCATGCCGGACGACGTGCGCGCGTGCGAGCCCGCGCTGCGCGAGATGCTGATGAACAAGCTGTCGCGCGGCAAGGTCGACGTGCGCATCAACCTGCAGCGCGGCGAGCAGAGCATCGGCGCGGGCGCGCTGAACCAGACGGCACTCGGCCAGCTCGCCGAACTCGAGCGCTCGGTGCTCGATTCGTTTCCGGACGTCGGCCGTCTGCGCGCGGGCGAGATCCTGCGCTGGCCGGGCGTGCTCGCCGAGAGCGGCGTGTCGGCCGAAGCGATCCGCGACGCGGTGCTCGCGTGCGGCAAGGAAGCGATCGGCGAGCTCGTCGTCGTGCGCTCGCGCGAAGGCGCGCAACTCGCGGCGATGCTGCTGTCGAACGTCACCGAAATGGAAGCGATCGTCGCGCGCATCACGCCGCTCGTGCCGGAGCTGATCGCGAAGCACCAGCAGAAGATCGTCGAGCGGCTGCAGGAAGCGCTCGGCCTCGCGGCGCCCGAAGGCGGCTCGACGGTCGTCACGCGCGAGGAAGCCGCGGAGCGCATTCGTCAGGAAGTGACGATGTACGGCATCCGGATCGACATCGCGGAAGAGCTGTCGCGACTCACCGCGCACCTGAACGAAACGCGTCACGTGATCGAGAAGGGCGGCCGCGTCGGCAAGCGTCTCGACTTCATGATGCAGGAACTGAATCGCGAAGCGAACACGCTCGGCTCGAAGGCGGCGGCGAAGGAACTCGCCGACGCGTCGATGGCGCTGAAGCTGCTGATCGAGCAGATGCGCGAGCAAGTGCAAAACCTGGAGTAAAGCAACATGACGGAATCTCATCGCGACGCGCACACGTCGCATGCGCTGCACGGCGGCGTCTATCCCGGCAACCTGTTCATGGTCATCGCGCCGTCGGGCGCCGGCAAGTCGACGCTCGTGAACGCGCTGCTGTCGAAGGACAGCGACATCTGCCTGTCGATTTCGTACACGACGCGCAAGCCGCGCCCGGGCGAGCAGGACGGCCAGCACTACCACTTCACGACCGTCGAGGACTTCCGCGCGCGCCACGCCGCGCACGAATTCCTCGAGAGCGCGGAAGTGCACGGCAACTACTACGGCACGTCGCGCGTCTGGATCGAAGAACAGATGGCGAGCGGCCACGACGTGCTGCTCGAGATCGACTGGCAGGGCGCGCAGCAGGTGAAGAAGCAGTTCCGCAACGCGGTCGGCATCTTCATCCTGCCGCCGTCGCTCGACGCGCTCGAGGAGCGTTTGAAGAAGCGCGGCCAGGACGAGCCGAACGTGATCACGCGGCGCCTGCTCGCCGCCGGCAGCGAGATGGCGCATGCGTCCGAAGCGGAATACGTCGTGATCAACGAGAATTTCGATCGTGCGCTCGCCGAGCTCGAATGCATCGTCGCGGCGACGCGCCTGCGCTTCGCTTCGCAGTACGCGCGACACGCGGAGCTGTTCATCGAACTCGGCATCCATCTGCCCCACGCGGAATGACGCGGGGGCAGAGGGACATAAGGTAGAATAAGCACTATATTCAGAAGGAATTTCCAACATGGCTCGCATTACCGTCGAAGACTGCCTGAAGCAAATCCCCAACCGCTTCGAACTGGCGCTCGCCGCCACCTACCGCGCGCGGCAGCTCGCGCAAGGCCATACGCCGAAGATCGAGAGCCGCGACAAGCCGACCGTCGTCGCGCTGCGCGAGATCGCTGCCGGCCAGGTCGGCGTCGAGATGCTGAAGAAGGTGCCGGTGTAACGCGCATCCGGCCCGTTCCAGCCATGTAGTCCCCGCGCGCAACGACTCGACCTGGAGGCGAATATGAGCACCACCCCATCGTCCGCCTCCGCGGATTCGACCACCGAAGCTACGGCCCAGTCGCCTGCGCGCCAGTACATCGACGCGGTCCTCGAACAGTCCTTCCGGCATCTGTTCGGGCCGACCGCCACTCCGGAGCAGCCGCGCAAGCACGGCGTCGTTTCGATCGCGAAACTGACCGCCGCGCTTGCCGAGTATCTCCCTCCGGATGAAATCAAAGAGGTCAAGGCGGCGTTCCACTTCAGCGACGAAGCCCACCTCGGTCAATATCGCCAGAGCGGCGAACCCTACATCACCCATCCCGTCGCCGTCGCGGAAATCTGCGCCGGCTGGAAGCTCGACGCGCAAGCCGTGATGGCCGCGCTGCTGCACGACGTGATGGAAGACCAGGGCGTGACCAAGAGCGAGCTGGCCGAACGGTTCGGCCCGAAGGTCGCCGAACTGGTCGACGGGCTGTCCAAGCTCGACAAGATGGAGTTCCGCAGCCGCGAGGAAGCGCAGGCGGAAAACTTCCGCAAGATGCTGCTCGCGATGGCGCGCGACGTGCGCGTGATCCTCGTCAAGCTCGCCGACCGCCTGCACAACATGCGCACGCTCGGCGCGGTGCCGATGGAAAAGCGCCGCCGCGTCGCGCGCGAGACGCTCGACATCTACGCGCCGATCGCGCACCGCCTCGGGTTGAACAACACGTATCGCGAGCTGCAGGACATGAGCTTCGCGAATTTCAACCCGCATCGTTACGCGACGCTCGAGAAGGCCGTGAAGGCCGCGCGCGGCAACCGCCGCGAAGTGATCAGCAAGATCCTCGAGGCCGCGCAGCGCGCGATGACCGACGCGAAGATCGACGCCGAGATCACCGGCCGCGAAAAGACGATCTACAGCATCTACCGGAAGATGCGCGACAAGCAGCTGTCGTTCTCGCAGGTGCTCGACGTGTACGGCTTTCGCGTCGTCGTCGACAGCCCGCTCGACTGCTACACGTGCATCGGCGCGCTCCACGCGCTGTACAAGCCCGTGCCCGGCAAGTTCAAGGACTACATCGCGATCCCGAAGATCAACGGCTATCAGTCGCTGCACACGACGCTCGTCGGCCCGTTCGGCGCGCCGATCGAGTTCCAGGTCCGCACGCGCAAGATGCACGAGATCGCCGAGGCAGGCGTGGCCGCGCACTGGCTGTACAAGAACGGCGGTGCCGACCTGAACGACGTGCAGAAGCGCGCGCACCAGTGGCTGAAGTCGCTGCTCGACATCCAAAGCGAAGCCGGCGATTCGAGCGAATTCCTCGAGCACGTGAAGATCGACCTGTTCCCGGATGCGGTCTACGTGTTCACGCCGAAGTCGAAGATCATGGCGCTGCCGCGCGGCGCGACGGCGCTCGATTTCGCGTATTCGATCCACAGCGATCTCGGCAACCAGTGCGTGGCCGTGAAGATCAACAACGAGCTGCTGCCGCTGCGTACCGAGCTGAAGAGCGGCGACATCGTCGAGGTGATCACCGCGCCGTATTCGAAGCCGAACCCCGCGTGGCTCGGTTTCGTGCGCACCGGCAAGGCGCGCTCGGCGATTCGTCACTACCTGAAGACGATGCGGCTGAACGAGTCGGTGCAGCTCGGCGAGCGGCTCGTCGACCAGAGCCTGAAGGGCTACGGGCTCGCGCTGGCCGACGTCGGGCCGGAAGTATGGGAAAAGCTCGTGCAGTGGACGGGCAACAAGAGCCGCCAGGAAATCTTCGCGGACATCGGCCTCGGCCGTCGCGTCGCCGCGGTAATGGCCAAGCGCATCGAGGTGCTGATGACCGGCCGCGATGCGGACGACGATCTGCCGAAGTCCGAGCGCCATCCCGCGCACAACGCGCCGCCGGTCGTCATCACCGGCACCGAAGGGATGTCGGTGCAGCTGTCGGCCTGCTGCCGGCCGATTCCGGGCGACGCGATCATGGGCTACATCGGCATCGGCCTCGGGATGGCGATTCATACGACCGATTGCCGCGTCGCGCAGCGCATCCATCGCCGCGATCCGGGCCGCTGGATCGACGTCGAATGGGCGCCGCAGCCGGGCCGTCTGTTCGACGTCGCGGTGAAGGCGCTCGTGAAGAACACGAAGGGCATCTTCGCGCGCGTCGCGGCGGACATCACGTCGGCCGACGCGAACATCGTCCACATTGCGATGGACGAGGATCTGACGCACGAATCGACGGTGCTGCGCTTCGTGATCCAGGTCAGCGACCGCGTGCACCTCGCGAACGTGATGCGGCGCGTGCGGACCAATCCGGACGTGATGCGGATCATGCGCGAGCGCTCGACCGACGACAGCGTGCATGCGCGCCACGACGGCGGGATGCGCATCGAGCGCGAGCGGCAGGATTACTGACGCTGCGCGTTGCGTTGCAGCGGGATCCGACGGCGGCCACGGGCCGCCGTTTTCGTTTGCGAGGCGGACGTGCTTCGCCTCAAGAGAAGAGGGGAGCGGAAAAGAAAAAAGGGCCTTCCCGGAGGAAGGCCCTTCTGAGGTGGCGCGGCTGGCAGGATTCGAACCCACGACCCCTTGGTTCGTAGCCAAGTACTCTATCCAACTGAGCTACAGCCGCACGCAAAGCGGTACTACTTCAACTGTCGGAACCTTCTGCGATGGGAAGGCCCCCAAAAAGGTGGCGCGGCTGGCAGGATTCGAACCCACGACCCCTTGGTTCGTAGCCAAGTACTCTATCCAACTGAGCTACAGCCGCACGCAAAAACAAAACTGCTACTGCTTCGAACTGAAAGGGCCTTCGGTTCGGAAGGCCCTCGAAAAAGGTGGCGCGGCTGGCAGGATTCGAACCCACGACCCCTTGGTTCGTAGCCAAGTACTCTATCCAACTGAGCTACAGCCGCACGCAGAAGCGGAAGTATAGCAGAGTTGTATAAAAAGGGAAGCCTTATTCGCAAAATAGGTCGCATGATCTTGCGCGGCCACCTTCGTGTACCCTTGAAGCAATCAGTCATCCACGTGTTGAATCTGCATCATGAACAAGGCGTTTGTCAAAGAGTCGGACGGCGACGACGACGATCTCGACCCGAGTCAGCCCGCGATTCCCGCGGGCACGAAAAACTACATCACCCCGGCCGGCCACAAGCGGCTCCGGGACGAACTGCTGAATCTGATCGACGTCGAGCGTCCCGAGGTCGTGCGGCTCGTGTCGTGGGCCGCGTCGAACGGCGACCGGTCGGAAAATGGCGACTACATCTACGGCAAGCGGCGGCTGCGCGAGATCGACCGCCGGATCCGTTTCCTGACGAAGCGGCTCGATCTCGCGGAAGTCGTCGACGCGAGCCGGCAGGAGAACGTCGACCAGGTGTTCTTCGGCGCGACCGTCGACTATGCGACCGAGGACGGCGAGGACCATACCGTCACGATCGTCGGGATCGACGAGGTCGATCTCGATCGCGGCTGCGTAAGCTGGATCTCGCCGGTCGCGCGCGCGCTCATCAAGGCGAAGATCGGCGATACCGTCACGCTGATGACGCCGGCCGGCCCGCAGCCGATCGACGTGCTCGACGTCCGCTATCCGGCGCCCGGCGACGCGTGAAGCCGTCGCGGCGCAGCGCGTCGCGGGAACGAAAAAGCGCCCCGGGTGGGGCGCTTCGTCATGGTGGCGTCGCGTGAATGAGCGCGCGGCGCGATCGCTCAGAAGCGGTGGCGCATGCCGGCCGTGACGGCGATCTGCTTGTTCGTCGACGACGCGGTGCCGAGCCCGTTGATGTTCGCGCCGATCGCGAGACCATCCGCATTGACGCGTTGATATTCGCCCTGCAGGTACAGGTCGGTGCGCTTCGACAGCGCATAGTCGGCCTGCAGGTTGAACTGGTGCCAGCTCGGCGTCTGGCCGTCGAGCCGGCCGTCGGTATACGTGTACGAGCCGGCCAGCGAGAACGCCGGTGACAGCGCATAGCGGCCGTTCACTTCGTAATTGTTGAAGCGCGTGCCGCCCGCGAGCGGGATGCCGCCCGAAACGCCCGACTGTCCGGCGCTGATGCGGGCCGAATCGGTCAGGCGCGTCTGCGTGAAGACGAAACCGGCGGTCGCGGGGCCGAACGCATAGTTGAGGCCGGCGCCCCACGTGCGCTGCCGGCTGGCTGCGAACGTCCAGTCGCCGGCGACCGCGCCGGGGTCGCTGGCCGCGAGCGCCAGCGCGTTGATGTTGTTGTTCAGCTGCATGTACGCGGCCGCGATGTTGAAGCCCATGTAGGTGTACGACGCGCCCACGCTGTACGCGCGGTTGTTCGAGAAGTCGCTGGAGTTCGAGAAGCCGTACAGTGCGCCGAACTTCAGGCCGCCGTAGTTCGCGCTCTGGTATTTGACCGAGTTGTTGATCCGGAACGAGTTGTTCAGGTTGTCGTTGTCGAACGGGTGCGCGAACTGCGTGCCGCCGTACTGGGTGCCGGTGAGCGACAGCGGGCCGAGGTAATCGACGACGCTGTCGTACTGGCGGCCGAGCGTCAGCGAACCGAAGCGGGTGTCCGCGAGCCCGACGAACGCCTGGCGGCCGAATTCTCGCCCGTTCTGCTTCAGCGTGCCGTTGTTGATGCCGAAGCCGTTTTCCAGCGTGAAGATCGCTTTCAGGCCGCCGCCGAGATCCTCGGTCCCGCGCAGCCCCCAGCGGCTGCCGTTGATCGAGCCGGTCGTCTGCTGCCACGCGCTATGGCCGCCCTGGTTGTTCGTGTAGGTAATGCCGGCGTCGATCAGTCCGTACAGCGTGACACTGCTTTGCGCATGGGCGGCGGTGGCGGTCACGCCGGCCAATGCCGCGACGATCAGGGTCTTCTTCATGATCCGTCTCCAAACAGGATGAGGTCGATCGAACCTGCTGCGGGCATCGGCGGCGTCGCGGGTCGGCAACGCCGTGCGCGCGGGGCGCGGCACCCTCGTCGGAAATCCATCTGCAGTGTACGGAGCGTGCCGGGTACCTAAGAAAACTGCTTGCGGCAATACTGTATTTTGAATCGCGCAAGAATGCGCGCATGCGCGGCAAGCCGCGACTATCAAGACTTCGCGGCAGCGCAGCACGCCGGACGGGCGCTCAGCACCGCCGAACGGGCGTTGCGCGATTGCGACAGGCGGTGAGGCACGCGGCGCGCGCCGCGCCAATCCGATTATTGACACATCGGCAATAGAGGTTTGTGCGCAGCATGGATAATGAAAGGATGTTCTCTCGCTATACTGCGATCTCTGCTTTCCGAAGCAGACTTTTTCGTTGACGGAAAAGATCTCCAAACCTTTGTCGGCGCGACTTCCCAGTCGCGCTTTTTTTTCGCCTGTCGTTCCGATCCTTTCCGGTCCGGCTCCTATTGCGTGTACGAGCGTCGCTTGCGCTTGACAGCCGGTTCCGTGTCGTTGGTTTCCGTCTGCAGCGGCGTATACGTCCAGTCTTCCATCACGTAGTGACGGGCATCCAGCGGTGACGCCAGCAGGTTCTGCCAATGATCGCCGTGCCACGTCGGGTCGAACTCGGTGTCGCACGGTACTTCACGGGACTCGGCCAGCGCGCGGGACTTGCGGCGTACGCGCGCCAGCCGGCTCGCGAAGCGCTTGATTCCGTCCAGCCACATGACCGTCTCCTTTCATCCGTATGACTTCAGCATCGCAACGCGCTTCGTTTTACGCAACCCGGAAAAAACCCGAGGATTTTACCGACGCGATTTGTCCCCGGTAGCTTTTTCATCATTTCGATTATGTGTGATCCGATCCCGGTAACATTGACAGGTTTTTGATGCGGATCAATTAATAAAAGGCGATGGTGTACCGATTCCAGTGCTATTGGCGTTTCTTCGATAAAGAAAGCGCCAAAAATTCCCTTGACGCACCCGGATTGTCCAATTTATAAAGTCAGCACTCCGTCCCCGGGCGGAGCGCTGGGGGTGGGTGGCGGCGCGCTGTTGCGGGATTTCGGGAGGCGGCTATAACGGTAGCTTTTTTGATCTAAACGAGTGGGGAACGAAGGTATGGATACCGGTATCGTAAAATGGTTTAACGATGCTAAAGGTTTTGGCTTTATTACGTCGGACAATGGCGGCGAAGATTTGTTTGCGCACTTTTCCGAAATCCGGATGGACGGCTTCAAAACGCTGAAGGAAAACCAGCGCGTTTCCTTCGACGTGAAAGTCGGGCCGAAAGGCAAGCAGGCAGCGAATATCCAGGCGGTCTGACGCGCCACGCTCTGCCGATCATGTCCGGCCCCCGCATTGCGGGGGCTTTTGCATTCTGGGGCACGAAAACCGCCGGCCGGCGAATCCGTTCCGGCGCGCACTGGCCGCGAACACGCATGCCGGTGCATACTCACGAAAGCATCGTTTCCCAGTCTTTTCATGTCCGATTCCTGTCCGTCCGATTCCGCCAGCGAACAGCCGCTCGTCTTCGTCGACCTTGAAACCACCGGTGGCTCGACCGCCGAACACCGCATCACCGAAATCGGCGTGGTCGAAATCGGGCCGCTCGGCGTATCGACGTGGACGACGCTCGTCAACCCGGGGCAGGCGATTCCCCCGTTCATCCAGCAACTGACCGGTATTTCGGACGACATGGTGCGGGATGCGCCGTCGTTCGCGTCGCTCGCGCCCGCGCTGTTCGAGCGTCTCGACGGCAAGCTGTTCGTCGCGCACAACGCGAGCTTCGACCGCGGCTTTCTGCGCGCCGAATTCGAGCGCGCCGGCATCGCGTTCAATCCGGACGTGCTGTGCACGGTGCGGCTGTCGCGTGCGCTGTTTCCGCGCGAGGCGCGGCATGGCCTCGATGCGTTGATCGAGCGGCATGGGCTGGTGCCGGCGGCTCGCCACCGCGCGCTCGCGGATGCCGATCTCCTCTGGCAGTTCTGGCGGCAACTGCACGAGATCGTGCCGCTCGAGCGTCTGCGCGAGCAGATCGCGCGCACGACGCGTCACTTCCGGCTCGGCGGCGACCTGACCGAAGCGTGGCTCGACACCGCGCCGGCCGGATGCGGTGCGTACGCGCTGTTCGGCGAGGGCGACGAAGCCCTTTACGTCGGGCGCAGCGTGCGCGTGCGGCAGCGCTTGCGCGCGCTGTTGACCGGCGAGCGGCGCTCGTCGAAGGAAATGCGGATTGCGCAGCAGGTGCGGCGCGTCGAATGGCGGGAGACCGGCAACGAACTCGGCGCGATGCTCGCGGAAGCGCAGTGGATTGCCCAGCTGCGTCCGTCGTACAACCGGCGTCCCGCCGCGAATACCGCCCGTTCGGGTAGTGCGCCCTGGCCGTTCGACGGCGCGGTCGCGTTCGAAGCGAGCGGCGAGCGCCGCCTCTTTCACGTGATCGACGGCTGGCGCTACCTCGGTGTGGCCGAGTCGCTGGACGCGGCCATGCGCCTCGTGGCCGACGGCACGGATGGCCCGTTCGAACCCCATACCCATCGCCTGCTGCAGACCCATCTCGCGCGCGGGCTGCAACTGATTCCGCTCGCGGCGTTCGCGGCCGCCGACTGAGCGCTGAGCGCTGAGCGCTGCGCGCTGCGGCCCGGCGGTCGGCGTCGAGCGCGGTCAGCCGATCGCGCTGGCGCCGCCGGCGGCGCAGACATGCGACAGCGCGGTGCCGAGTGCCTGCGTCCGGGTCGAGTCGTAGCGGGTGAGCGTTTTCCAGTTCGCGATGCTGCGGGCGAGCCGCGCCTGGCAGTCCGGGGCGTCGCGCAGCGGCGCGACCTGTGCGAGGCCGGCGAGCATCTTCTGCGTGAGCTGGTCGAGCGCCGGCCGCGTGCTGGTCGCGAGGTCGGGCGGCGTGCCCTCCGGCGGCCGTGTCGCGCGCCAGGTTGTAAAGAGCGCGTTCTGCACATCCTTGCTCGCGGCAATCTGATCCTCGAAGAACGTCCGCGCGAATGCCGGATCGATGCCCGCCTGTTCCGCGCGCTGCTGCACCGACTCGAGCAGTGCCGCCTCGCGCGGCCGGTCCTCGATTGCCTTGTGGTTCGCCCATTTCCAGCGCGCGACCGGTTCGGCGAGCGCGAGCCGCTGCGACGCGAGCGCGACGAGATTGGTGAGCGCGGTATCGTCGCCGTCGGCGCGGGCGACGGGCGATGACGAAAGGACGGCGACGCCTAGCGCGGCGACAGCAATGCTGGCACGAATGGCTTGCTTCATCGGAATGATCGGGACAGCCCGGCGGGCAGGAGAGGGAAAACCAGAAGGATAGACGAAGACAGTCGCGCGGCGGAACGTCGCGACAGAAGAATCAGCGGACGCGCTGATCCGGCACCGTCAGGCCGTTGCAGCCCGGGTGCGATGCGATCTGCGCCGAAAACGCAGCGATGAACCGCACGATCTCGATCGACACGTGGCGGTTACGGAACGGAACGCAGGTTCACTTCGGCGAGTACAGCTTGTGCTGCTCGTCGAAGAATGCCCGGACATGCTCGGGCAATTCGGCGAGGAATTCCACGCCGACCGGTTCCGGATCCGGGCTCATTACTTGCTCGGGCGGGGGCATGCGGGTTGGTCTTTCGTCCATGGTCGTTTCTCCAACAGGTTCAATGATTATCAACCTCGTGCTTGGATTTTTGCCAGTGGCGAATCGTTAGATTTTGTCTCTGTTGTATTAACGGCACATGCGCTGCCGCATGCCGTGCGATGCCGGCTATTGGCCCTGCACAGTCGGCAACAATCGGGTCGCTTGTTATACTTGCGCGCACTTTTTTCTGAACCGCGATGAAACGAACGACGCGATGGATCGGCCTCGTATGGCTGGCGCTGGTACTGAACGTACTGTCGCCCGTCGTCGGCTACGCGCGTCTCGCGTCGAGCGGTTCCGGCGAGCTCACGCTCGAATTGTGCAGTGCGGCGGGCGCACGCCAGATCGTGCTCGCGCAATCCCGCGACGAGCGCGGCACGTCGTCGTTCGACCATGCCGGCGTAGCGCACTGCGTGTACTGCCCGGGCTTCGCGGCGAACGTCGCGCTCGGCTCGAGCCTGCCCGCATTGCCGGGTTTCGTGCGTGCGTTCGCCTACCGCGCCGCCGCCCCCGTCGTTCCCGATTTTCCCCGCAAGGGCATCCGTCTCGCGCAGCCGCGCGGTCCGCCTGAAAACGTCCCGATCTGATTGATAGCGTCCGCGCGCCCCGGTGGCGCGCGTGCCGCCCGCGGCCCGGTCCGCGCGCCGCGCCGCATGCGCGCGGTGCGGCGGCTCGGGCCTGGCGGCGTCCGATCACGTTTTCAGGAATGCATCCATGTCGTTCACCTTCGCCGCGCGACCGTCGCGCGGCCGGCTCGCGCTCGCGTGCGCGGCCGCATTTGCCTGGCCGGCCGCGCAGGCGGCCTCCATCGATCGCGCATCCGGCGCCGCGGCGCCCGGCGGCGCCGGTAACCCCGCCGGCGGCGCCGCGGCGATTGCCGCAGCCGGGTCCGCGCCGGCGGGCGATACGCTGCGCGCGGTCAGCGTCACCGCGCAGCGGCAACCCGTCGATCCCGATACGCCGGCAGTCGTCGAGTCGATCACGCGCGAGCAGATCGACGCGCACACCAACGTCACCACCGAGGACGCGCTGAAGTACGCGCCCAACCTGATGGTGCGCAAGCGCTACATCGGCGACCGCAACAGCGTGTTCGCCGGCCGCGACTTCAACGAGCTGCAGAGCGCGCGCGGGCTCGTCTACGCCGACGGCCTGCTGCTGTCGAACCTGCTCGGCTCGAGCTACGCGTATCCGCCGCGCTGGTCGCTGATCGCGCCCGACGACATCGCGCGCGTCGACGTGCTGTATGGCCCTTTTTCCGCGCTGTATCCGGGCAACGCGATCGGCTCGACCGTGCTGCTGACGACGCGGCGCCCCGACAAGCTCGAGGCGTCGCTGTCGACGCAGTTCTTCACGCAGCGCTATCGCGACGGCTACGGCCTGGCGGACAGCTTCGGCGGCAATCACCAGACCGCGCGGATCGCGAACCGCGTCGGCAAGTTCTGGTTCTCGCTGTCGCTCGACCGGCTCGAGAACGACGGTCAGCCGATGCAGTATGCGAGCCCCAATGCCGCGTACAACCCGCGGCTCGGCGCCGCGCTGCCCGTGACGGGCGCGGCGGCCGACGTCGGGCCCAACGGCAAGCCGCGCACGATCGTCGGCGCGCAGAACATCGAGCGGACCGAACAGCTGAACGAGACGGTCCGGATGGGCTACGCGTTCACCGACCATGTCGACGCGACGCTGACGCTCGGCCATTGGGAGAACCATTACCGGCAGCACGGCGAAACCTTCCTGCGCGATGCGGCCGGCAATCCGGTCTACGGCGGCAACGTGTCGATCGGCGGCCGGAACATGACCGTCGCGCCGAGCGCGTTCGCGCCGCAGCGCGGCGACCAGGAGAACTGGCTGTACGCGCTCGGGCTGAACGGCCGGCTGGATTCGGGCTGGCGGCTGTCGGGCGTGGTGTCCGCATACGACGTGTCGCGCGACGTGCTGCGCGCCGCATCGACGGTGCAGGGCGGCGCCGGCACGCTGTTCCAGGGTGACGGCACCGGCTGGCGCACGCTGGATCTGAAGGCCGAAGCGCCACAGGTGAAGGGCCACACGCTCACGTTCGGCTATCACTACGACAACTATTTCCTGCGCAACGTCACGTACAACACGGCCGACTGGCTGGCCGGGCCCACCACGTCGCTTGCGAGCGTCTACCGGGGCGACACGCGCACGCAGGCGCTGTTCGCGCAGGATGCGTGGCGTTTCGCACCCGGCTGGCTCGCGACGCTCGGCCTGCGCTACGAGCGCTGGGATGCGTATGGTGGCGCGCTCGGCAACGCGAACGGCACGCTCGGCTATGCCGAGCGCAGCGCGAACGCGCTGTCGCCGAAGCTCGCCGTGCAATGGGATGCGACGGACGTGTGGCGTTTCCGCCTGTCGTTTGCGACCGGCACGCGTTTCCCGACGGTCGGCGAGTTGTTCCAGGGCACGATCTCGAGCAACGCGATCGTCAACCACAACCCGAACCTGCGGCCGGAAAAGGCGATCGACTGGGACTTCACGGCCGAGCGCGACGTCGGCGTCGGCGTCGTGCGCGCCAGCGTGTTCCAGAGCGACCTGCGCGATTCGATCTACAGCCAGACGACGGTGTCGGGTGCGTCGACCGTCACCAACATCTCGAACGTCGACCGCGTGCGGGTGCGCGGCGTCGAACTCGGCTTCAGCGGCCGGAACGTCGGGCTGCGCGGGCTCGACATCGACGCGAACGTGTCGGCGAGCAATGCGCAGATCCTCGCGGACACCGCGAATCCCGCGTACGTCGGCTCGCGCTTTCCGCGCATTCCGCGCATGCGCGCGAACCTGCTCGCGTCGTACCGCTTCGACGAGCACTGGCTCGCGAGCGTCGGTGTCCGCTATTCGGGCCGCCAGTTCAATACGCTCGACAACAGCGACGTGAATCCGGACGTGTACGGCGGCACGAGCGTGTTCACGGTCGTCGACCTGAAGGCGCGCTACCGGTTCGACCGTCACTGGACCGCGTCGGTCGGCATCGACAACCTGACGGACCGCCGCTACTACGTGTTCCACCCGTATCCGGGCCGCACTTTCTTTGGAGAACTGAAATGGTCGCTGTGAAATCGTTCGCGGCGGGCTGCGCGCTGTGGCTCGCGGCGCTGTCGTCCGCCGGCGCGCATGACGCGCAGGATGCGCAAGATGGGCGGAAGACCGCCGATCCGCATGCCGCGCACATGAGCATGCAGGGCACGCCGGCGCAACAGAAGCAGCCGCTCGCGACCGGCGCCGCATTCGACGCGCGGCACCGGCTGTGGATCGCATGGGTCGAAGGCGCGCATGTCGTCGTCGCGCATTCGGACGACGCGGGTCGCACGCTGTCTGCGCCCGTGACCGTCAACGCCATGCCCGAGCCGGTCTACACGAGCGCGGAGAATCGGCCGAAAGTCGCGGCGAGCCCGGACGGCCGCGCGGTGTACGTGTCGTGGTCGATGCCGCTCGATGCGCCGTACACCGGCATGGTGCGCTTCTCGCGGTCGCTCGACGGCGGCGCGACGTGGAGCGTGCCCGTCACCGTGCATCGCGACAGGCAGGCGATCACGCACCGCTTCGACATGATGGCCGTCGATCCGGCCGGCAACGTCGCGATCGCGTGGATCGACAAGCGCGATCTCGTCGCGGCGAAGGCGGCCGGGCACGCGTACGACGGCGCGGCCGTCTACTACGCGGTGTCGCGCGACGGCGGCGCGTCGTTCGAACCCGAGCGCAAGGTGACCGACCACACGTGCGAATGCTGCCGGATCGCGATGGCGATCGACCCGGCGGGACACATCGAAGCCGTGTGGCGCAACGTGTTCCCCGGGCAGATCCGTGATCATGCGCTCGCGGTGTTGCCCGTCTCGGCGACGGAGCCCGTCGTGCCGGTGCGTGCGACGTTCTCGAACTGGCATGTCGAAGCGTGCCCCGAACACGGACCGGCGCTCGCGATCACGCCGGACGGCACGCGCCATATCGCGTGGTTCGGCGTCGTCGACGGCCGCGCCGACGTGTTCTATTCGCGTATCGGCGCCGACGGCGCGCCGCGCGGCACGCCGTGGGCGTTCGGCGCGAATCCGGCGGTGCCGGCCGAGCAGGCGTCGCACGCGGCACTCGCCGCTCACGGCGACGTCGTATGGCTTGCGTGGAAGGCGTTCGACGGCGACACGATGCAGATCAAGCTGCGCCGCTCGGACGATCGCGGCGAGCACTGGTCGGCGCCGCGCGTGATCGCGTCGACGTCGGGCGCGAGCGACAACCCCCAGTTGCTCGACGATGCGGGCCGCATCTACCTGTCGTGGCGTACGCGTAACGACGGCTACCGGCTGTTCCCGGTGGAGGGCGCGCGATGAAACGATGGATCGTATGGATCGGTGCCGCGCTCGCGAGTCTGCCGGCATGGGCCGGCGAACTGCGGCCGCTGCGCGCGGCCGAGGTCGCGAAGCTGTATGCGAGCGCGCAGGAACGGCCGCTCGCGGTCGAGATCTGGTCGCTCGATTGCGGATACTGCCGCGAAAACGCCGCGCATCTCGTCGCGTGGCAGCGCCGGCATCCGGACGTGCAACTCGCGATGATCGCGATGGACGCGTACGACGACAACGGCGCGACGATCGCACAGGCGCTCGCGCAAATGAACCTGCCGCCGCAGGTCGCGCAGTATGCGAACGCGGAGCCGATGCCGGAGCGATTGCGAACGGCGCTCGATGCGGGATGGCGCGGAGAAATGCCGCGTACCGTGTGGATCGGACGCGATGGTGCGCGCGAAGCGCGCAGCGGATTGCTGACGACCGACGTGCTCGACGGCTGGCTGCAGCGCGGCAAGCGCCGCTGAAACGGACGGCGGCGCGCGTCGGATGCCGCGCGCCGCTGCGATGCATGAAACGACAGCGCGCCCGAAGGCGCGCGAGAAGATCGTCAGGCCGCGCGCCTGAATAGCCGGATCACGAACAGCAGGATCACGGCGCCGATGACCGCGACGATCACCGAGCCGATGAAGCCGCTGCCGATGCTGATGCCGAGCAGCCCGGCGAGCCAGCCGCCGATCACCGCGCCGACGATGCCGACGATGATGTCGACGATCAGTCCGAACCCGCCGCCCTTGACGAGCAGGCCCGCCAGCCAGCCGGCGATCGCGCCGATGATGAGCCACATAATCAAGCCATGAGTCATGGTGATCCTCTCCTTGTGTTGAGTCGAAATGACCGGACGCCGGCTGTTTCGCCGCAAGCTGCATGAAGGCGGCACTGCGACCCGCCGCGCCGCCTTTCGCAATGTAACGCGATAGACGGGTCGGAATCGTTAAGTAATGTTATGCACGCTTAACGGGTTTTTCCAGGGAATTCGTCTGGCTAGCGCGCGACGCGCGCGTGGACAATGCGCGTCGAAATATATTTGTAAGAAACGGCGAATGACGAATCATGTGCCAGCCGGCGTCGCGCGGGCCACGGCACCTGTGTCGGGCAGGCCGTCGCCTGCGTCGGCAATCAGGCTCGCGACGGTCGCGGCCTCGCCGATCGCGTCGATCGCCAGCAGCGCGAAGCGGGCGAGAAAGAGCGATGCGTCGGTTTCGCCGACGCGGGTCATCGTGCGGCACAGGTCGGTATAGAGGCTGTCGCGTTCGGTATCGGTCATCATGCGTTCTCCTGAGGATCGGCGCGCGTGTACGGATGAAGCGCGCGTTCGAGTGCGTCGCTCACGTCGCCCACGCGTGCATCGTGCCAGCGGCCGAGCACATGTCCGTCCGGACGCACGAGATAGACGGTGCCGGCGCGCGCGCCGTACAGGTCGAACAACCTGCCGTCGGCATCGAAGCCGTCGCAGCGCGGTCGATGCGGTGCCGCGTGCCGCGCGAGCGTGACGAGTGCGAACGGCAGGCCGGCGTCGTGCAGCCGCCGTTCGAGTTCGTCGAACGACGGATCGCGTGCGCCGTCGAGCGTGAAGCGGAACGCGGTGAATCGCGCGCCGACGAGATCGGTCAGATGGGCGCGCCGTGCGGCGGCGTCGCTGCCGCGCTCGGGCACCGTGTACACCATCAGCGGACACTCCGCGAGTACCGTGCCGGGCGCCGGTCCGGCCGAGAACGCATCGCGTTCGATCGCATTGAGCGGCGATGCCGTATAGGCGATCGCAGACGTCTGGCGCGGATTGATCAGCGAGCGCAGCGGCGGATGCCGGGCCGCGAGCGTCAGCACGGCCTTGCGCATCAGTTCGAACGCGAACGACGGCGGTGCCATGAACTCGGTGCTCTTCGTGCCGTAGCGCAGGTTCTCGTGCGTCGCGAACACGCGTTCGTCCGAATAGCTGTCGAGCAGCGCATCCGACGCGAGTCCGCGAATCGCGTACGCCAGTTTCCACGCGACGTTGTCGGCGTCGTCGATACCCGAATTCGCGCCGCGCACGCCGAAGATCGGCACGAGATGCGCGGCGTCGCCGCAGAACAGCACACGGCCGTGCCGGTAGCGCTCGAGCGTCAGCGCATTGGCCTTGTAGATCGTGATCCAGATCGGCGACCAGGCGCCGCGCTCGCCCATCATGTCGAGCAGGCTCTGCACGCGCGGGATCACGTTCTCGGGCTTCACGGCCGCTTCGGGATCCTCGCCGTCGCGCAGCTGGTAGTCGATCCGCCACACGTTGTCGGGCTGTTTGTGGACGAGCACCGTCGAGCCGGGATTCGACGGCGGGTCGAAGTACGCGAGCCGCTCGGTCGGCCGGTCGCTGTCGAGCGCGATGTCGACGATCACGTAGCGGCCTTCGTAACGCGTTCCCTGCAGCGACAGGCCGAGCGCGTCGCGGATCGTGCTGCGTCCGCCATCGCTTGCGACGAGCCAGTCCGCATCGAGCGCGTAGTCGCCGAGCGGCGTGTCGACGTCGACGCGCACGCCGTCCGTGTGCTGGCGGAGCCCGACGACCTTCGTCTGCCAGCGAATCTCGATGAGATCGGGGCGGCGCAGCGCGGCATCGAGGAGGAACTGCTCGATGTGGTATTGCGCGAGGTTCACCATCGGCGGCAGCTTCTGGTTCTCGTCCTGCGGCATCGTGAAGTGCAGCACTTCGTCGTGACGATAGAAGCTGCGGCCGCCGGTCCACGGCAGTCCGACGCGCAGGAAATCGTCGAGCGCGCCGAGCCGCTCGATGATTTCGAGGCTGCGTCGCGAGATGCAGATCGCGCGGCTGCCGTGACATACCGAATCGTCGGCTTCGAGCAGCACGCTGCGGATGCCGTGGTTCGCGAGACCGAGCGCGACGGCGAGGCCGACCGGCCCGCCGCCGACGATCGCGACGCGGTGCCGCTGCGTGTCGACACCGTCGTTGCACGGCGGCAGGCGCGCGGGGTGGCGTGCGGCGACGAACGGATATGGCTTGAATGCGATGTCCATCGTTGGCTTCCAGGTTGCAGTGAGCGGGCACGCGCGCACGCTCGGCGACGCGACGCGTGCGGCAGGGTGGATGCAAGTATGGAAGCCGCGCGGGGCCCCGCTGTCCCCATTCCGGGTACAACGATCGGCAGCCGCCGGGCCGGGATTTACCCGGACGCGTTCAGGCCCGCGAGGTGCCGCTCACGGTTGCACGCACAGCGCGAACAACTGGCGCTGGCTCGAGATGCCGAGCCGGCGGTACGCGCGCTTCTGGTACGTGACGACGCTCGATGTCTTCACGCCGATCGTGTCGCCGATCTCCTGCGCGGTGCGGCCTTCGAGCACGCCGCGCAGCACGTCGAGTTCGCGCTTGGACAGCGCCGGACACGCCGCGCGCAGCCGCGCGAGCATCCGTTGCGGAATGCCGATCTGCGCCGAACCCGTGAGCGTGTAGTGATGCTGCGCGGCCTGCGCGATCAGCGGCGCGAGCGTCTCGATGGCCGCGATCTCGCGCGGCTGGAACGCGCCGCTGCGATGCGCGCGATACAGGTTGATCGACAGCCACGTCGCGTCGTTCGGCTGCATCAGCAGCGCGAGGCGATCGGAGACGTCGGGGCCGCGGTAGCAGGCGGCGCGATACGCATCGTGGCCGATCTCGTCGCCGGCCTGCTGATGCAGCAGCACGTCGCGGCGATGCGTGCCGCGGCCGGCGGCCGACACGATGGTCTGGTTGCCGTCGAGCGCATAGAAGTGTCGTGCGTAGGTATCGGCGACATCGCGCAGGTAGCGGCCGCCGCGATGATCGGCGACCGACACCGTGCGCGGCCGGTTGCCGAACTCGTACGCGAAGATCGTGCACTGCGTGACGGACAGCGCATCGTCGAACAGCTTCAGGATTTCCGCGGCGAACGCGTTCGGCTCGCTGCCGCCGATCGCGGCGACGAGGCCGGTTGCGCGGGACACGTCCAGCTGCCCGCCGAGGTTCGGTCGCTCGAGACGCCAGGTGCGCATGGTGCTTGGGAGAGGGCCGGTGATCCGGCGATTGTAGTCGGCGGCGCGCGGCGCGGCAGTCGGGAGATGCCCGCAAGCGGAATGCAGCGGCGAGGCGAGGACAGGGCGCACGATCCGCGCATCGGAAACGTGGCCGCAAAAGAGAAAAGGCCTGACAAGCATCACTTGTCAGGCCTTTATATCTTGGTGCCGGAGATAGGAGTCGAACCTACGACCTTCGCATTACGAATGCGCTGCTCTACCAACTGAGCTACACCGGCAGCAGAGAAATGAAATTATATGGTGATATCCGAGATCTTGGCAATAGGTTTTGCGAATTTTTTTCAGCTTGCTGCCGCTGCTTCGCGAAACCATCGATCCGGCGGACTTCCCGCTTTCACTTCACTGCGATGCAGCCACTAGGGCCACATCGCGAAGGCGCGATTGTACTGAGGTCTCGCGCCTTCGTCCAGTGCTGCGGTGCAAATTTATTTGCCTTCGTTGTGATAGCTCGTCACGCGCTCGACTTCGTTCTTCGAACCGAGGAACACCGGCACGCGCTGGTGCAGGCCGGTCGGCTGCACTTCCATGATGCGCTGCGTGCCCGTCGTCGCGGCGCCGCCCGCCTGTTCGACGATGAACGACATCGGGTTCGCTTCGTACATCAGGCGCAGCTTGCCCGGACGATCGGGCGTGCGCTTGTCGGCCGGGTACATGAAGATGCCGCCGCGGTTCAGGATCCGGTGCACGTCGGCGACCATCGATGCGATCCAGCGCATGTTGAAATTGTCGCCGCGCGGGCCATCCTTGCCGGCGTTCAGTTCGTTGACATAGCGCTGCACCGGCTCGTACCAGTGGCGCGCGTTCGACGCGTTGATCGCGTATTCGCGCGTATCGGCCGGGATCTGCATGTTGCTTTGCGTGAGCACCCACGAGCCGACTTCGCGGTCGAGCGTGAAGCAGTTCACGCCGTTGCCGGTCGTCAGCACGAATACCGTTTGCGGGCCATACACAGCGTAGCCCGCGGCGACCTGCTCGGTGCCCGGCTGCAGGAACGATTCCTCGGTGGCCTGCTTGCCGTCCGGGCAGCGCAGCACCGAGAAGATCGTGCCGATCGACACGTTCACGTCGATGTTCGACGAGCCGTCGAGCGGGTCGAACACGAGCAGGTATTCGCCGCGCGGATAGTTCGCGGGGATCGGGAAGAACGTTTCCATTTCCTCCGACGCCATCGCGGCGAGGTTGCCGCCCCATTCGTTCGCGTCGAGCAGGATCTCGTTCGACAGGATGTCGAGCTTCTTCTGCACTTCGCCCTGGACGTTCTCGCTGCCGGCGGTACCGAGCGCATCGCCGAGCGCGCCCTTCGACACGTTGTAGCTGATCGCCTTGCACGCGCGGGCGACGACTTCGATCAGCAGGCGGAGGTCGGCGGGGAGGTTGTTGGTCTCACGCTGCTGTTCGATCAGGAACTTGGACAGCGTGGTGCGGCGGGCAATGGACATGACAGACTCCGAGAGGCCAAAGAATCCTTGAATTGCCGCAATTTTACCCGGCGTGCCTCCCGGCCCGCGGCCTTTTTTCGTCCGGTTACATGACGCGGCCGCCGATTCAGGCCGCGGTGGGGCGTGCGCGGCGCGGGCGCGCGGCCCTGCCGCGCAGTGGAAGCGGGGCGCTCGAAGCGTTGTCCGGCTCCGACCCCGCGAACCTTCAGCCGATAAAAAAGCCGGTGCCGCAACGGGGCGGCACCGGCTTCGTCGCGGCCGAGCGCGCGACGCGGTCGCGTGTGTCGGCTATTACGCGAGCGCCTTCTCGACGATCTCCCGCACGTCGCGCGATTTCGCGCCGGCCGCGACCTGCTCGAGCGCTTCGCGCATGCGATCGCGCAGCGTCGGCGTGAAGCGGCGCCACAGTTCGAGCGAGCGCGCGAGGCGGGCGGCGACCTGCGGGTTGATCGCGTCGAGCGCGAGCACCTGTTCGGCCCAGAACGCGTAACCCGAGCCGTCGGCCGCGTGGAATTGCGCGGGGTTCGCCGCGCAGAAGCTGAAGATCAGCGAGCGTGCGCGGTTCGGATTCTTCAGGTTGAACGCCGGGTGAGCCATCAGCTTGCGCACCTTCGCGAGCGTCGGCTGGGCCGGTGTGCCGCGCTGCGCGGCCTGCATCGCGAACCACTTGTCGATCACGAGCGCTTCCTTGTCGAAGCGGTGGTAGAAGTCGTCGAGCGCGCGCGCGGCCGCGTCGTCGGCACCGGCCGCCGCCGCGGACAACAGTGCACCGAGCGCCGCGGCGCGATCGGTCATGTTGTTCGCCGCGTCGTACTGCGCGGTCGCGATGCGCACGGCTTCGGCCGGATCCTCGAGTTCGGCGAGATACGCGAGCGCGAGGTTCTTCAGCGCGCGGCGGCCCGATGCTTCTGGCGTCGGCTCGTATGCGCCCGGCGTCTGGTGCTGCTCGTACGCGGCGAGCCACTCGGCGCGCAGCGCGGTCGCGAGCTGGCGGCGCACGAACTGGCGTGCGCGATGCACGGCCGCCGGATCGGCTTCGGCCATCTGGTCGGCCAGATAGGTTTCCGACGGCAGCGTCAGCGCCAGTTCGCGGAACGCGGGCGACAGGCTCGCATCGGTCAGCACGCGGCGGAACGCGGCGACGAAGTTCTCGCCGAGCGTGAGCGGCTCGTTCGCGGCGGCGCGCGACGCGAGCGTCAGCAGCGCGCGCGTCGCGAGGCGCTGGCCGGCTTCCCAGCGGTTGAACGGGTCGCTGTCGTGCGCGAGCAGGAACGCGAGGTCGTCGTCGCTGTAGTCGTACTCGACGACCACCGGCGCCGAGAAATTGCGCAGCAGCGACGGCAGCGGTTGTTCGGGCACGTCGACGAACGTGAAGGTCTGCTCGGTATCGGTGAAGTCGAGCACGCGCGTCGTGCCCGCCGCCGCGTCTTCGCCGTCGAGACGCAACGGCAGGTCGCGGCCGTCGCGGCCGATCAGGCCGAGCGCGAACGGGATCAGCAGCGGCCCTTGCTGCGTGTCGCGCGCGGCCGGCGACGCGTCGCCGTAGCCCTGCACGAGCGTGACCGTGTAGCGGCGCGCGGCCGCGTCGTACGCGGTGCGCACCGACACGCGCGGCGTGCCGGCCTGGCTGTACCAGCGCTCGAACTGCGCAAGGTCGCGCCCGTTCGCATCGGCCATCGCGTGACGGAAGTCGTCGCAGGTCACGGCGTGGCCGTCGTGGCGCTGGAAGTACAGGTCCATCCCCTTGCGGAACCCGTCGCGGCCGAACAGCGTCTGGTACATCCGCACGACTTCCGAGCCTTTCTCGTAGACGGTCATCGTGTAGAAGTTGTTGATCTCGACGTAGCTTTCCGGGCGCACCGGATGCGCCATCGGGCCCGCATCCTCGGCGAACTGCAGCTGGCGCAGCACGCGCACGTCCTCGATGCGCTTGACCGCGCGGGCCGCGGATGCCACGTCGTCGCCTGCGGCCATGTCGGCCGAGAATTCCTGGTCGCGGAACACCGTCAGCCCTTCCTTCAGGCTCAGCTGGAACCAGTCGCGGCAGGTCACGCGGTTGCCGGTCCAGTTGTGGAAGTACTCGTGTCCCACCACCGACTCGATGTTCGCGAAATCGGTGTCGGTCGCGGTCTCGGGGTTCGCGAGCACGTACTTCGTGTTGAAGATGTTGAGCCCCTTGTTCTCCATCGCGCCCATGTTGAAGTCGCCGACGGCGACGATCATGAAGCGGTCGAGATCGAGCTCGAGACCGAAGCGCTTCTCGTCCCAGCGGATCGAGTGGATCAGCGAATCCATCGCGTGGCGGGTCTTGTCGAGGTCGGCCGGTTCGACCCACACCTGCAGCAGCTTTTCCTTGCCCGAGCCGGTCGTGATCGTCTCCTCGATCGCGACGAGCTTGCCCGCGACCAGCGCGAACAGGTAGCTCGGCTTGCGGAACGGGTCTTCCCATTTCGCGAAGTGGCGGCCGTCGGGCAGCTCGCCCGAGTCGACGAGGTTGCCGTTCGACAGCAGCACCGGATACGCGGCCTTGTCGGCACGCAGCGTGACGGTGTACGACGCCATCACGTCGGGACGGTCGAGGAAGTACGTGATGCGGCGAAAGCCTTCGGCCTCGCACTGCGTGAAGAAGTTGCCGCTCGACACGTACAGGCCCGACAGCGTCGTGTTCTGGTCCGGCGCGCATGCGCTGTCGAGCGTGAGCTCGAACGCATCGGGGACGTTTTCGACGGTGAGCCCGTGTTCGTGTGCGCGCACCGCGCCGTACGGCGCGCCGTCGAGCTGCGCGCCGAGGAATTCGAGCGCTTCGCCCATCAGCTCCAGATGCGGGTTGGGCGCCGCGTCCGGATTGCGGCGCACGCGCATCGTATTCCTGACGATCGTGCGGGCCGGTGCGAGATCGAATTCGAGTGCGACGGAATCGATGAGAAAGGCCGGCGGCGTGTAGTCGGCGCGGCGGATCACGGTGGAGGAGGCGTTGTCGGACATGGTCGTCGAGGTCGGTGGAGTGGGGATCGGGCCCGCGGCGCGGGCCGGGTGAACCGGGCCATTGTACAAAGGCTTGCGGCCGCGTGCCGCCGCGAACTTTTTACCGGTTCCGGGAGTCCGCGTATTATCGGCATCCCGTGCGCTTCGCGCGGTGCGACGAACGGGTGACGGATCGACGAGGATCGACATGAAACGCGAATGGATACAACGCGGTGCGGGCTGGGCGGCGGTGCTGTGCGTGGCGCTGCTGGCGGGCTGCACGAGCTACGTGACGACGCAGGTCACGGCCTTCTCCGACTGGAACGGCAGCGACGCGACACGCACTTACGCCTTCACGCGCACCGACGCGCAGAAGCACAGCATCGAGCAGTCGACCTACGAGCCGATCGTCGCGAACGAATTGTCTGCGTACGCGTTCCGCCAGGTGCCGGCCGCGCAGGCCCGCTATCTGGTCGGTCTCGCGTACGGCGTCGGCAGCGATCTGGTGACGGTGCCGCA
>NZ_JAULUC010000035.1:0-52721 GCF_052851275.1 Burkholderia sp. SR8 | reverse complement strand
CGCTCGGCATCCGGATCACCGAGCGCGCGACCGGCAAGGAGGTCTACAACGTGACCGCGCGCACCACCGGCGACAACGGCGCGCTGCTGTATGCGATGCCGTTCCTCGCGCGCAGCGCGCTCGCGGATTTCCCGTTGTCGAACGGCGCGATCCGCACCGTGCGGCTGCCGGTCGACAAGCGCGGCGGGCCGGCTGCGCCGGCCGCCAACGAGCGCGCGGTGCCGGCCGCCCCGGCATCGGGCGCGGCGGTCGCGAAGTAACGCGACAGCGATACCGGCGCGGCCGCCCGGCCGCGCCGCTGGCCCGCGTGCGTCACACCCCGACGCCGAACAGGGCCAGCGCGCCCAGCACGACGAACAGCACGGCCGCGATGCCGTGCACGAGCTTCGTCGGCAGGCGGTGCGCGAAACGGTCGCCCAGCACGATCGCCGGCACGTTCGCGAGCATCATCCCGAAGGTCGTGCCGGCCACCACGCCGATGTAGTCCTGGAAGCGCGCGGCCAGCGCGACGGTCGCGATCTGCGTCTTGTCGCCCATTTCCGCGAGGAAGAACGCGACCAGCGTCGCGCCGAACACGCCGAGCCGCGAACGCGTCGCATTGGCTTCGTCCTCGTCGAGCTTGTCCGGCACGAGAATCCACAACCCCATCGCGATGAACGAGAACGCGAGCGCCCAGCGCATGACCGACGGCGTGACGAGCACGCCCAGCCATTCGCCGAGCGCACCGGCGAACCCGTGATTCACGAGCGTCGCGACCAGCACGCCGAGAATGATCGGCACGGGCTTGCGATAGCGCGCGGCGAGGACGAGGGACAGCAGTTGGGTCTTGTCGCCGATTTCAGCGAGGGCGACGGCGCCGGTGGAGATCAGGAAGGCTTGAGACACGTACGGGGTTCCACGGGCCGATGTTGTGCGTGCGAGCGACGATCCGCCGCGCGCCGGGCCCTGTTGCGGCGCGCAGTGAACCATCGGTCTCGCCAGGCCCTGGTGGCTGCGTCCGCCATGGCCGAACGGCCAAGTCTGTTGACGGACGCCTCCGTCACGATGCGCGCCGGGAGCGCGGGACATCGAGCGGAGCGGCTACTCCCCAATGAGGGCCGAATTCTAGCACGACGCGCGCGGCGCGAATCCGGCGGCTCCGGCCTGCGCCGCGGCGCACGCCGGAGCGGCAGCGGGGCGAACGCGCGCGAGTTACGCTGCGGCCGCAGTGCGGCGTGCGGCACCGCGCTCGTGCACGAGCCGGCCGGCCGCGTACGTGCGGTACACGGCACGATCGTCGCCGAGCAGGGCAAACGCGAACAGCAGCTCCTCGAGCGAATCCGCGCGCTTCGTGCGGCGCGCGAGCAGCGGCGTCGCCTGCGGGTCGAGCACGACGAAGTCGGCCTCGGTGCGCGGCGCGAGCGTGCCGACCGTGTCGGCGAGATCGAGCGCCTGCGCGGCGCCGGCCGTCGCGAGCCAGAACATCCGCGTCGCGCTGAGATGGTGGCCCGACAGCCGCGCGACCTTGTGCGCCTCGTTCATCGTCTGCAACATCGAGAACGACGTGCCGCCGCCGACGTCGGTCGCGAGCGTGACGGGCACGTCGAATTCGCCGGCCTTGTCGAAGTCGAACAGCCCGCTGCCGAGGAAGAAGTTCGACGTCGGGCAGTGCGCGACGACGGTGCGCGTCTCGGCCATCCGGCGGCGGTCTTCGTCGTCGAGGTGGATGCAGTGGCCGTACACCGCGCGCGGCCGCAGCAGCCCGTAGCGATCGTAGATGTCGAGATAGCTGCGGTGGCCGGGGAACAGCTCGGCGACCCATTTCACCTCATCGACGTTTTCCGCGACGTGGCTCTGCACGAACACGTCCGGATGGCGGCGCGCGAGTTCGCCGCATGCCTCGAGCTGCGCCTCGGTCGACGTCGGTGCGAAGCGCGGCGTGAGCGCGTACAGCTGCCGGCCGTTGCCGTGCCAGCGGTCGATCAGCTCGGCACTGTCGTCGTAGCCCGATTGCGCGGTGTCGCGCAGGAACTTGGGGCAGTTGCGATCCATCAGCACCTTGCCCGCGATCATCCGCACGTCGCGCGCGTCGCTCGCCGCGAACAGCGCGTCGGCCGACTGCTTGTGCACGGTGCAGTAGACGAGCGCGCTCGTCGTTCCGCACGCGAGCAGTTCGTCGACGAAGAAGTCGGCCACTTCGCGCGCATGCTCCGGATCGCCGAACTGACGCTCGGTCGGGAACGTGTACTTGTCGAGCCACGGCAGCAGACCGGGCGCCGGCGACGCGATCATGTCCGTCTGCGGATAGTGGATGTGCGTGTCGATGAAGCCGGGCACGATCAGCTTGTCGCGCAGGTCGTGGACGAGCGCGTCGCGCGCGAGCGTCGCGGCGAGCCGCGCATACGGGCCGGCCGCGACGACCTTGCCGTCGTCGACGATCAGCAGGCCGTCGGTCTCGTAGTTCGCGGCCTGGCTCGACTGCGCCGGGTCGCCGTTGAAGGTCAGCAGCTGGGAACGGAAAGCGGTTTGCGTCATGACGAATGGTCCTGCATCAAGGTAAGGCGAACAGAAGAAAACGATCGGGGCTGCGCGGGCGCCGGCATGGAAAGCGCTGGTCGCGCGCACGTGCTGCCGCGATGTGCGAAGGCCGAGACGCCGCGCGCGGCGACCGTGCATGCGAGCGCGGCGGCGAGCGGTGCCTGCAGCGGGTGGCCGGCGGACATCGCTGCGATCGGTATCGCCTTCGCGACCGCGACCGCCAATGCCAATGCCAACGCCAACGCCAACGCCAACGCCAACGCCAACACCAACGCCAACACCAACGCCAACACCAACGCCAACACCAACGCCAACACCAACGCCAACACCAACGCCAACGCGAACGCGAACGCCAACGCAATCGCAATCGCAATCGCGACCGGCACGGCAGCGCGCTGCATGACGAGCTGCGACGAGCGGCTTCGCCGCGCGACCGCGCACAACGCGATCCACGCCCTCGCGCCGCGCGCGGCAGACGCCGCAGACGCGATTTCGGCATGCGTGCACGGTGCGCGCACACCGCTGGCGCGGCACGGCGCCGAACCGGTCGTCGCGAAGCGGATGTCGTGGCGGCGTTTCATCTGTCTAGCGAACCTCGATGCCGGCCGTCACGCGGCCTGCCAGTACGAATCGAGACGCGCGATCAGCGCGTCGCGCTGCGCGGCGTCGACGAACGACGCTTCGAAGCCGTTGCGGATCACCGCGTGTACTTCGGCGTCCGTCAATTGCAGCCCGTCGACCGTCGCGAAATAGTTGTCGTTGACGTAGCCGCCGAAGTAGGCCGGATCGTCGGAGTTGATCGTCACCGCGACGCCGCGATCGAGCAGCGCCTTCAGCGTGTGTTTCGCCATGTCGTCGAACACGCACAGCTTCAGGTTCGACAGCGGGCACACGGTCAGCGCCGTGCGCGTGCGTGCGAGGCGTTCGACGAGTGCCGCATCTTCGATGCTGCGCACGCCGTGATCGATCCGGTCGACCTTCAGCACGTCGAGCGCTTCGTAGATATACGCGGGCGGGCCTTCCTCGCCCGCATGCGCGACGAGCTTCAGCCCGAGCGCGCGCGCCTTCTCGAACACGCGCGCGAACTTCGTCGGCGGATGGCCGAGTTCGGACGAGTCGAGGCCGACGCCGATCAGCCGGTGGCGATAGCGCTCGAACAGCGGCAGCGCGGCTTCGAACGTCGCGAGCGCGTCGTCTTCGGACAGGTGGCGCAGGAAGCACAGGATCAGCTTGCTCGACAGCCCGCGCGGCTCGGCATCGGCGAGCGCGCGGTCGATGCCGGCCACGACCGTCTCGATCGGCACGCCGCGCTCGGTGTGCGTCTGCGGGTCGAAGAACAGCTCGGTGTGGACGACGTTGTCGGCGAGTGCGCGTTCGCAGTAGGCAGCCGTCATGTCGTAGAAATCCTGCTCGGTCAGCAGCACGCTCGCGCCTGCGTAGTAGATGTCGAGGAACGACTGCAGGTCGGTGAACGCGTACGCGGCGCGCAGCGCGTCGATCGAGTCGTACGCGAGCTTCACGCCGTTGCGCTGCGCGAGCGCGAAGATCAGTTCGGGCTCGAGCGAGCCTTCGATATGGATGTGCAGTTCCGCTTTCGGCGCGCGGGCAATCTTGTCCTTGAATGTCGGGGTCATGGCGTTGTTCTTGGTCGGTCAGAATGGTGAGGAAGCGTGCGCGGCTGCGTTTGCCTCGACGGCCTGCAGCAGCTGCGCGGCCACCGAGATCGCGATCACTTCGGGCGCCTTGTCGACGATGCCTTCGACGCCGATCGGACAGTGCATCCGCGCGACCTGGGCCGGGTCGATGCCGATCGCTGCCAGCCGGTGATCGAACTGCACGCGCTTCGTGTGCGAGCCGGTCATCCCGAAGTACGCATAGTCGCCGCGCCGCAGGATGCGCTCGGCCAGCATGAAATCGAGCGTGTGGTCGTGCGTCATCACGACGAAGTACGCATGCGGCGGCGCCGCGTCGACGGCATCGGCCGGGTTGGCCAGCGCGTCGATCGCGAGATTGCCGATTCCCGCGAGCGCGTCGGCCGGCGGGAACGCAGCCTCGGGCGCGTCGATCCAGCGCACGTGGCACGGCAGCGTCGCCAGCACCTTCACGAGCGCGGTGCCGATGTGCCCGGCGCCGAACAGCACGACGGGGAACGCATACGGCGCGATCGTTTCGGTCATCAGCGACACGCCGCCGGTTTCCCACAGCAGGCAATCGGCACGCGCGGCTTGCGATTCGGGCTCGCTCAAGAGCGGCGCGCCCGGCGAGGGGCCGAATGATACGCTACGCACGGTCGCGGTGCCGGCCGCGACGCGCTTCGCGAGCGACATGATCCAGCCGAGGTCGCCGACGTCGAGCCGCTCGAACGCGAGCACCACCGCGCCGCCGCAGCACTGGCCGAGGCTCGGGCCCAGCGCGAGCCGTTCGAGCCGGCGTGCGTGCGGCACGTGCGCGCCGTCCTTCAGCAGGTGCCGCGCGATCTCGATTGCCTTCCATTCCAGATGACCGCCGCCGATCGTATGGCGGGCCGTGTCGCGCGTGACGAGCATCTTGGTGCCGGCCTCGCGCGGCGCGGAGCCGTCGGTATGCGCGACCGTCACGAGCACGGCCGCTTCGCCGTGCGCGAGCAGTTGCTGCAGATCGCCGAGCCACGCTTCCATCAGCACGCTCCGTTCGGGACGTCGCGGCACGACGCACGGCGCGGGCCGGCGGGCGCGGCGGCAACGAGGGCAGGCGGGAGCGGGGCGATCCGGCCGCACGACGGAGCCGGTGCGGCGGCAGTGCGCCGAAGGCGCGCGCGAACGACGCCGCGGGACGTGCGGACGCCATGAGGGTGACGGATGCGGATGGTTTGCGTTGTCATGATGAATCCAGTCGACATTGCGGATCGGGCGCGCGTTACGCAGGAGGTGAGACCGCCTGGCCTCGCGCACGTAGATCGCCATCCAGTTGCGAAGATAGCACCGCCAGGCGGCGGGAACATTGCCGGGCGGTGATCCGCGCTATCAGGCGGCGATCATGTCGATCATAGGCCCGCCGCGCGGGATCGTGGCAGCGATGCTGCGGGCATCGGGCGAAATGCCTGTGCGCGCGGCGTGCGCGCGGATGGCGCGCGATGCGCGTACGCCCGGCACTCCGGGCAGCGGCGGGGTAGGTGTTTACGCGCGGCCGGCGCCACACGCGGCCGCGGCATGGTGCGGGGCCCGCCGGCCGAGCCGGCAGGGGCGCTGCTACGCGGCGACGCCCGACCGGTCGGGGCGCCCCCGCGCGGCGCGGCCGCTCAGCCCGCGAGCATGCGGCGATGGCGCCACAGGCTCGATGCGACGGCAACGAGGATCACGGCGAACGCGATCAGCGCCCAGCCGGGCAGCAGGATGCCGAAGATCGGCGGGTAGACCGTCTCGCACAGGCCCGCGACCTTGAACATGCCGGGGAACCATTGCGCGGGCGGCAGGCTGTCGACGATCGGCTGCAGCGTGTCGAAGCCGCAGCTGAAGCCCGGATTCATCTGGATCGACAGATGCCGAGCGGCAGTGCCGACGCCGCCGGCCGCGGCGATCGCGATCAGCAGCTCGAGCACCCAGATGCCGCGCCAGTTGCGCATCCCGGCCGCGAGGAACGCGAAGATGCCGATCGCCGCGAAGAAGTAGCGCTGGATGATGCACAGCGGACACGGATCCTCGTTCTTCACGTACTGAAGGTAGAGCGCGCCCGCCAGCAGGGCGATGCACACCCAGCCGAGCAGCATCAGCAGGCGGCGTTCACGGCGGAGTGCGAGCGTGGAGTCGTTCATGTCGGCGGGATTCCTGTCGTTGGTCGGTCCGATGATCAATCGCGCGATTTTAGCGCGAACGATCTGGCACGAAACTGACAGCGCGGGTGCGGCACCCGGCCGCACCCGCTACGTACGCGCGTCGCCGCGCCCGTTGCTGCAGCAATCACCGGATCGTGTTCAGCACCGCCTCGACCGCCTGGCCGATCGCGAGCAGCGCGTCGTCGCGATGCGGCGCGGCCGCGAGCATCAGGCCGACCGGCGCCGCGTCGCGCGGATGGCACGGCAGCGACAGCGCGCACGCATCGAGGAAGTTGAATGCGCTCGGATTGCGCAGGATCAGCGCGTTGGTACGCGTGAACGCGGCGTCGTCCGCTTCGAGTTCGGCGATGCGCGGCGGCACGACGGGCACCGTCGGTGCGACCAGCGCGTCGAAGCGCGCCCAGACCGTGTGCGCCGCTTCGTCCAGCATCGCCTGGCGGGCGGCGAGCAGGTCCAGATAGTCGGCCGCGCTCGCCGGCTCGCCCTTCAGGATGCGCGACAGCACGCGCGGATCGTATCGATCGCGGTGCTGCGCGAGCAGCGGGCGATGCCACGCATACGCCTCGATCGGCGAGAAGCCGAAGCGGTTGATCTCCGGCAACCGGTCGAGCGCCGAAAAGCGCACTTCCGTGACGATCGCGCCCGCCGCTTCCAGATGTTTCAGCGACGCGTCGAGCGCGGCGGCGACGTCCGCGTCGACGCCGTCCGTCACGTAGTTGGTCAGCACGCCGAGCCGCACGCCTTCGAGCGGCCGCGCGGCCGGCACGTGCGGCTCGAGGCCCGCGAGCATCCGGTCGACGAGCGCGCAGCACGCGACCGTCAGGCTGATCGGGCCGAACGAGTCGAGCGTCGTCGACAGCGGCACGCCGCCTTGCGTCGGGATCCGGCTCGCAGTCGGCTTGAAGCCCGTGAGCCCGCACAGCGCGGCCGGAATGCGGATCGAGCCGCCGGTGTCGGTGCCGAGCGCGACGGCCGCCATCCCGTCGGCGACGGACGCGGCCGCGCCGGACGACGAGCCGCCGGCGATCCGCGCATCGCCCGGCACGTCGCGCCGGTACGGCGAGCGCGGCGAGCCGAAGTGCGGGTTCAGCCCGAGCCCCGAGAACGCGAACTCGCTCATGTTGGTGCGGCCGACCAGCACGGCGCCCGCCCGCTTCAACCGCGCGACGGCGACCGCGTCGGCCTGCGCGGGCGGCGCGCCGTCGAGCACGCGCGAACCGGCGCGCGTCACCTGGCCAGCGACGTCGAACAGATCCTTCACCGACACGGGAATACCCGCGAGCGGTGACAGCACGGTGCCCGCCGCTCGCAGGCGATCGTGCGCGTCGGCGGCCGCGCGCGCGTTGTCGGCGTCGACTTCGGTGAAGACGGTCGCACCCTGGCCCGACGGATCGGCGATCCGTTCGAGCGCGACGTCGACGAGCGCGCGGCTCGTGGTCCGCCCGGCGGCGAGGTCGGCGGCGAGCTGGGCGAGCGGGGGGAAGGGCGTGAAGGTGGTCATGGGGGGCTCAGCGGCGAAAATGTTGGACAAGGGTGGCGCGAAACGAATCGATATGGCGTTCGACGGCCGCGCGCGCGCCGGCGGCGTCGCGCGCGGACAGCCGCTCGAACAGTTCGCGGTGTTCATGCTGGACGTCGGACAGATGGTGCGGCTCGGACAGCGTGACGAACCAGAAGCGCAGCGAGCGCTCATGCAGCGCGCGCAGGATTTCCGCGAGCACCGGGTTGCGCGCGGCCACGGCGATCGCGTGATGAAACGCGCGGTCGAGCGCCATCATTCCTTCGACGTCGTGCGTGCCGACGCAGGCCTCGCCATCGGCGAGCAGCGCGGCCATGCGCGCGAGGTCGTCGGGCGTCGCATGGCGTGCGGCGAGTTCGACGCAGTGGGCTTCGTTGATGCGCCGCACGTCGATCACCGCGACGATATCGTCGAGCGACAGCGGCTGCACCATCAGCCCCTTGCGCGGCATCACGGACAGCAGCCCTTCGAGCACCAGCCGGTGCACGGCCTGATGGACGGGCGTGCGGCCGATGCCGGTGCGCGCGACGAGGTCGGCTTCGTTCAGCGCCGCGCCCGGCTTCAGGCGCATCGTGATGATGTCGCGCTGGATCAGCGCGTACGCGCGGTCCGCGAGGCTGGGCGGCGATGCGGCAGGCCGGTCGTGGACGGCGTCGGGGAGGGCGTTCATGCGGGCGGCGGCGCGGTGGCCGGGCGGGGCGCGATCATGGCGCAGGCAGTCCGGCAGCGTGGGCGATGCGTGAATATTATTGTGATATATCACGGGTGTCCAGCGTGCCGGCGTGACGTTCGATCCCGCGGACGCGGGGACGCAGGTCGTGCCCGCACCGGATGCGACGACTTGCAACAATTATCGACAGGATGTTGCTGGTTTACCGCGCGATCGTGCACTGACGCATAATGAATCCTCGTCAATCCAATACGCGCGAGCGACGTACCAGACCATCGTCATGAGCGAAACCACGCCTTCCCCGGCCGGTCTGCCCGGCACCTCTTCCGCTTCTTCCGATTCCCCTCGTTCCGATCCGGTGAAAACGCCCGCCTCGCCTGCCGCGCAGGCAGCCGCTGCACATGACGTTGCCGAAGACGGCGCGTCGCCGGTCACGGCGGCGTCCGAGCCGGGCGCTGCCGGCACGACGGGCGCCGGCACCACGGGCACCGCCGCCGAAGCCAGTGCCGCGACGCCGAAACCCGGCGCGGCCCCGCCCGGTTTCGGTGCGCAGCCCGATTTCGACACGCCGCGGCCGCCGCCCGCGAACGCGCAGACCGCGCCACCGGCGTATCTCAAACAGAGCGACACGCCGTGGTCGGTATTCGGCCGGATCGTCGCCGCGCGTGCGCGCCGGCTGTTCGACCGCGCGGGCCAGCGGATCACGCAGCGCACGCTGCGCATCGGCGTGTCGGCGCGGATCTTCCATCCGGAACCCGGCGCGAAGGGGCTGCGCGGCAAGACGCTGCAGTACCTGGAAGAGTCGATCGCACACTGGGTCATGTCGCGCGACGTGCTCGTGTTCATGATCCCGACCGTCGGCCACCAGGGCATGCTGCATCCGAGCAACATCCGGCTGCGCGACTACGCGAAGCATCTCGACGGGCTGCTGCTGCAGGGCGGCGCCGACGTGTCGCCGCAAACCTACGCGGCGTCCGATGCGCGGCCCGAATGGCCGGGCGACCGCGTGCGCGACATGTACGAGCTCGAGCTGTTTCACGAATTCGTCGAATCCGGCAAGCCGGTGCTCGGCGTGTGCCGCGGCTGCCAGCTGATCAACGTCGCGTTCGGCGGATCGCTGTACCAGGACATCGCGACCGACGTGCCGACCGCGAATGCGCACGTGAGCGAGCATTACGACCAGCATCGCCACGCGATCCGCTTCCCCGATACGTCGACGCTCGCGAGCATGTTCCCCGGGCGCAGCGAAGCGATCGTCAACTCGATCCACCATCAGGCGATCCGCGATCTCGGCCGCGATCTGAACATCGAGGCCGTGTCGGCCGGCGACGGGATCATCGAGGGCATCCGCTACCGGCGCGCGCCGTTCGTCGTCGGCGTGCAGTGGCACCCGGAGTTTCACCGCGCGGGCGGCGCCGAGCTGCTCGACTGCACGCCGCTGCTCGATGCATTCCTGCGCGCGGCACGCGAAACGCGCCTGTAGCAAGCGTTCGCATCGCGTCGCAGGACGACGGCCGCATCGCGTTAAATTCGAGATGCGGCCGTTTCGTTTTGAACGATAATCGCGACTCCCGATTCGTTCGCCGGAGTCTGACGTTGGTCTTCCGAAGCTTTTTCCCTGCACGACGCGCAACGTGGATCGTTGCAATGGCTGCCTGCGCGCACGCAGGCGCGGCGTGGTCCGCCGATGCGACCGCACCCGTCGCGGGCACCCGCCCGGCGGTGACGAGCCTGAGCGGCGATGCCGCGCCGGTACCGGCGGCGTCGGCCGCGACCGCCGCCGATGCAGCCGCGCAAGGCAACGTCGCGGAACTGTCGCAGATGCTGCACGACGGGCGAATCGTCGAGATGCGCACGACCTACAACGGCAGCTACGGCGCGAGCGTGATGTTCGATCCGCGCGAGATGACGTACTACGTCGCGTTGTTCCAGGACAAGCGTCTGTGGCGCGTGATCAAGACGCAGGAGAAGAGCCGCGCGGAGATGGTCTACGCGAACTTCGTCCAGCAGACGGTGCAGCTCGCGGACGTCGAGATCCGCCGCACCGAACTGCAGGCGCAGAAGACGTTTCTCGAGCGTGTGATCGCGTTGCAGGCGACTCGCGCGCAGCAGCTGCAGGCCGATCTCGGCGTCGCGCGCAGCCAGCAGGCCGAGGTCGCGCAGCGGCAGAAGTCGGTGCAGGAGCAGACGCAGGCGCTGCAGGTCGAGAAGCGGGCCGCGCAGGTGCAGTTGCGCGATCTGCAGGAGCAGGTGCGGCAGCTCGAGCGGCAGGCTGAAACGGGGCTGTCCGCGCACAAGTGACGACAGGTCGTCCGATCGGGCGATGGACGAACGAAACCCGGCGAAGCGTGCTTCGCCGGGTTTTTTGTTGCACGCGCGTCAGCGGCGCAGCGTGTCGGAAGTGTCAGTCAGGCGACGATGCGACAGCTGTGCGGTCCAGTCGAAGCCGGCCGCCGGTACGTTCGCCGGCCGCGCGGGGCGCTCGGCGTCGAGCGCGTGCGCCATCGCGATCAGCGTGAGCGGATCGTCGAGCGGGCGCTGCGGAGCAAGCGAATGCGACGGCCGGTCGAAATGATCGTGCGACGATGCACGTGAGCCGTGCAGTGTGACAGATGATCCTGCGTCGAGCCGGGCCGCGACGTGTGCGGCAGCGTGCGCCGGCGTCGGGCGCTTGCCGGCCGGTTGGTGCGTCGACGACGACGGTCGTGGCGGCGATACGGTCGCGACGCGCCGTCCGTCCGATGCCGCGCCGGCACGCCGAGGCGGCGCCTTCGGTGCCGCGCCGCGTGCGGACTCCGAGGGCATGGCGGATATTGCGGCGGGACGCGCCGCGGCATGCTGCGCCGGCGCGCTGGCCGGCTTCGCGCGCTCGAGCGCGGCGACTTGCACCGTTCCTGTCGATTGCGCGACGTGCTGCGGCACCGGGACTGCGGGCTGAATCGTCGGCTTGGGTGCGAAATCCGGGAACGGCTCGTGCGCAGTAACGAGCCAGCCGATGATCGCGAGCGCGCCGATGCTCCAGCACGCGGCACGCAACGCTCGCCTGTCGTGCGTGCGGCCGGGCGCGCGCTCGATGTACCGGCGGGTCGCACCGGGCGCGGCAGCCGGCACGCCGGCTGACGACGGCGGCGCCACGGGCAGCGGTTGCCAGCGACACGTCCGGTGCGGCGCAACGATGTCGATGCAACACGTGGTCAGCGTCGCAAGACAGCGCTTGCCCGGCCGCGCGTCAGACATGCCGCGGAACGTCCACTCGCGACCGAACGGCGGCACGCCGTCGAGCGGGGCGGCACGAGGGCGGGCGAGCGTGCCCTCGACGGGCACCAGGGGCGATGAAGTCATGAGGGCGGTACGCCGTGCGGCAGCGGCGATCGTGCCGGCCGCAACGACATGGCGTTGCAAATCGTGACATTGTGGTCACGCGACCGCGTTCGGTCGATCGGACCAATCTGATTTTGACGTGCCGTTCGAGACGATTCGTACTAGCGGCATGCAGCGGCGCCAATGCTGCCGCGACACGAGGGCCATCGCGGCGCCCCAACGCAGTCGTCGGCTTCGCGTGGCATCATTTCCCGACCATGCCGGTGTGCGCGTCGTTGCGCGACGCGCCGCCGGTTCGCAGCGATGCCCGTGCGCGCCGGCAAGGCGCGGCACGCGTCGTCGGATTCACAGGGCGCGGCGCTCGCGCCGTCCGAGCCGAGGGAACGACATGTCCACAGCCACGCAAGCCATCGCGCAGGAATCGAAAGTCCGCACCGTGTTCCGCGTCGTCAGCGGCAACTTCCTCGAAATGTACGACTTCATGGTCTACGGGTATTACGCGTCGGCCATCGCGAAAACGTACTTTCCGAGCGGCAACGCGTTCGCGTCGCTGATGCTGTCGCTGTCGGTGTTCGGGGCGGGTTTCCTGATGCGCCCGGTCGGCGCGATCGTGCTCGGCGCGTACATCGATCATCACGGCCGCCGCAAGGGGCTGATCCTGACGCTGGGGCTGATGGCGCTCGGCACGCTGACGGTGGCCGCGATTCCGGGCTACGCGACGATCGGCGTGCTCGCGCCGGTGCTGGTGCTGCTCGGCCGGCTCCTGCAGGGCTTTTCCGCGGGCGTCGAGCTCGGCGGCGTGTCGGTCTATCTGTCGGAGATCGCGACGAAGGGCCGCAAGGGGTTCTACACGTCGTGGCAGTCGGGCAGCCAGCAGGTGGCGGTCGTGTTCGCCGCGTTCGTCGGCGTGCTGCTGAACCGCGCGCTGCCGGCCGACGAGATGACCGCGTGGGGCTGGCGCATTCCGTTCCTGATCGGCTGCCTGATCGTGCCGTTCCTGTTCCTGATCCGCCGTTCGCTGAAGGAAACCGACGAATTCCTCGCGAAGCGTCATCGTCCGACGATGGGCGAGATCATGCGGTCGATGCTCGCGAACTGGGGCGTCGTGATCGCCGGGATGGGCATGGTGATCATGACGACGGTGTCGTTCTACATGATCACCGCGTACACGCCGACGTTCGGCAAGGAAGTGCTGCACCTGTCGTCGCTTGACGCGCTGATCGTGACCGTCTGCGTCGGGCTGTCCAACCTCGTCTGGCTGCCGCTGTCCGGCGCGCTGTCGGATCGCATCGGCCGCCGTCCGGTGCTGATCGCGTTCACGGTGCTCACGCTGCTGTCGGCCTATCCGGCCGTGCTGTGGCTCGTCGCGCAGCCGTCGTTCCTGCGGCTGCTCGCGGTCGAGCTGTGGCTGTCGTTCCTGTACGGGTCGTACAACGGCGCGATGGTCGTCGCGCTGACCGAAGTGATGCCGGCCGACGTGCGCACCGCCGGCTTTTCGCTCGCGTACAGCCTCGCGACGACGATCGGCGGCTTCACGCCCGCGATCTCGACGCTGCTGATTCACCAGACGGGCAACAAGGCGGCGCCGGGGCTCTGGCTGAGCGTCGCGGCGATCTGCGGGCTGATCGCAACGCTCGTGCTCTATCGGACACCGCGGTCGCGCAACCAGTACAAATCGGCGTGATCCGCTCTGTATTGCATCGCATCGGATGAAGAAAGGGAGCGCGGGCGCGCTCCCTTTCCGGTTGGCGCTCAGACGTTCAGGCTTTCATGCGTCGCGCAGCGCGGCGGCGACCTTCGCGGTCACGTCGAGCCATTGCCCCGGCGAGGGCTGGCGGGCAAGCGTCGCATGCGGATACCACGGACAGTCGTCGCCGGTGAACCAGCGCCAGTCCGGCGCGAACGGCAGCATGATCCACAGCGGCTTGCCGAGCGCGCCGGCGAGGTGCGCGACCGCCGTATCGATCGTGACGACGCCGTCGAGCCGCTCGATCAGCGCGGCCGTGTCGGCGAAGTCGTTCAGCCGGCCGTCGAGGCGATGCACGCGCGGATGCGCGTCGACGCGTGCGCGTTCGTCGTCGTCGAGCGCCGGCTGCAGCACGATCCAGTCGATGTCCGGCAGCGCGAGCAGCGGCGCGAGCGCATCGAACGGCATCGAGCGGTTCTCCTGCGCCTGCCGGCGGCCCGACCACGCGAGCCCGAACTTGCGTTTCGACTGGCCGCCGAGCGAGCCGCGAAAGCGCCGGCGTGCGCTGTCCGGCGCATCGAGATAGCGCGCGCCCGCGACGATGTCGTCCGGCTGCAGGCCGAGCAGGAAAGGCAGGCTCATCAGCGTGCACGCGACGTCCGCCGCGGGCGGCTTCGCCGCGTGCTGCCCGACGAGCGTCACGCGCCAGCGCGCCGCAACCGGCGCGAGCAGCGCGACGAGTTCCGGCTGCACTTCGAGTACGACACGCGCGCAGCGCGCACGCGCCAGCGGCACGAAGCGGACGAACTGAAGCGTGTCCCCGAAGCCTTGTTCCGCGCGGATCAGCAGCGTGCGCGCCGCGATCGGTTCGCCTTGCCAGCGCGGCAGCGTGCCGAGCGGCGTCGCGCCCGGCGTGTCGTGGCGGGCTTCATAGGCGGGCAGGCCGCGCGTGAAGTCGCGCAGCGTGAGCAGCGTGACGGCGCGATGCAGTTGCGCGAGCTTCAGGTCGGGCGCGACGCGCAGCGCCTGGTCGAACGCGCGCAGCGCCATCTCGTGCGCGCCGAGCGCGTGATGCGCGTTGCCGAGGTTCAGCCACGCGAGGCCGAACGACGGATCCAGGCCGACCGCGCGTTCGTAGTAGGGCAGTGCTTCGCGGTGCCGGGCCTGTGCGCACAGCGCGTTCGCGAGCCCGAACAGCGCAAGCGGGAACGGCGGGTGCAGCGCGAGCGCGGCTTCGAACGCGGCAGCGGCCTCCGCATGGCGGCCGAGCGCCTCCAGCGTGTTGCCCAGATTGAAATGCGCGGCGACGAAACGCGGCTGCGCGGCGATCGCGGCCTGGAAGTGCGCGATCGCGTCGCCCGCCCGGCCCATCGCGTTCAGCGCCATCGCGAGATTGTTGTGCGCGCCGGCATGGCCGGGCCGCAGCTCGAGCGCACGGTGGAACGCGGCGAGTGCGTCGTCGTGGCGGCCGAGCGCGTTCAGGGCGTTGCCGAGGTTGTTGTGAATCGATGCGTCGTCGGGCGTGAGCCGCAGCGCGCGGCCGAACGCATCCACCGCGTCCTCGTGACGCTGCAGCGCCGCATACGCGTTGCCGAGGTTGTAGTGCGCGAGCGGAAATTCGGGTGCGAGCGTCAGCGCGTTGCGAAAGCGGTCGATCGCATCGCCGAGCCGGCCGAGCGCCTTCAGCGCGTTGCCGAGATTGAGCTGAAGCGCGGCATCGTCCGGGCGCAGCTCGACCGCACGCCCGACGAGATCGGCCGCCTCGGCATGCTGGCCCTGCTGATGCCGCAGCACGCCGAACAGATGCAGTGCGTCGGCGTCGGCGGGATTGGTGGCGAGCGCGGCGCGATAGCCGTGCTCGGCCTCGGCGAGGCGGCCCGCGCGGTGCGCGGCATACGCTCGGTCGAATGCGGAATCCATGACGCGAAAACTGACGGAAAGCGCGTATTTTCCCACACTGCGCGCCCGCGCCGCGGATCGGCCGTTCGGCATATGGCCCCGTCACGCGGAGCGGCGTAGACTGGCGGGATCGCGTGTCATCGAGGTTCTCATGGCTGACACCTTGCTCGATATCTCGCCCGTGCTGATCGTCGGCGCGGGCCCGACCGGTCTTGCTGCCGCGATGAGTCTCGCGCGGGCCCGCGTGCCGGTGCGCATCGTCGACCGGCTCGCCACGCCGGCGCCGTATTCTCGCGCGATCGGCATCCAGGCGCGCACGCTCGAGCTGCTGGAGCAGCATCGCGCGGTCGAACCGTTCCTCGCGCTCGGCCATCGCGTGCATGCGGCTGAGCTCCATGCCGACGGCCGCGTGATCGCGCGGCTCGATTTCGATCCGCTGCAAACGCGCTACCCGTACCTGCTGCTGCTCGACCAGAGCGTCACCGAGCGGTTGCTCACCGAGCATCTGGCCGGGCTCGGCGTGACGATCGAGCGCGGCGTCACGCTCGTCGCATGCGACGCCGGCGGCCCGTCGCTCGACGTGACGCTGCGCGGTGCCGACGGCCGCGACGAGCGCTGCGCGCCGTCGTACCTGATCGCCGCCGACGGCGCGCACAGCACGGTGCGGCATCTGCTTCGCGTGGGCTTCGCCGGCCGTGCGTTCGAACAGACGTTCCTGCTTGCCGATTTTGCGGCGATTCCCGACTGGCCCGACGAGGAAATCCGTCTGTTCACGACGCCCGACGGCATCGCCGGCCTGTTCCCGATGGGCAGCGGCCGCTACCGGCTCGTCGCCGATCGGCCGCCCGGCGGCACGCCGTCGCCGGACGCGCCGCCCCCGTCTCTCGAAGAATGCGACGCGCTCGTGCGCGCCCGCACGGGCGCATCGATCGCGCCGAGCGATCTCGCGTGGTCGTCGTATTTCCATCTGAACAGCCGGATGGTCGACCGGCTGCGCTACGGGCGCGTGTTTTTTGCCGGCGACGCCGCGCACATCCACAGCCCGGCCGGCGCACAGGGCATGAACACGGGGATCCAGGAAGCGCTCAATTTCGGCTGGAAGCTCGCACGCGTGCTCGGTGCGGGAACGTCCGAGCGGCTACTCGACACGTATCACGCAGAGCGCCATCCGATCGAGCGCGATGTGTTGCGGCAGACGAGTGTCGTCACGCAGATCGTCGAAGCCGATCACGGCGCGGTCAGGCTGCTGCGCGATCACGTGGTGCCGCTGTTGTCGTCGCTGGGCCCGGTGCGCGACGCGGTGCGGCGCACGTTCAGCGAGCTCGGCGTGCAGTACCGGAAGAGTCCGCTCACGCTCGAACGCGTGCTCGATGGCGGGCCACGTGCGGGCGAGCGTGCGCCGGATGCGCTGGTGCACGTGGTCGACGGCCCGCTCGGTCCGGCGCCGGGCACGGCGCGGCTATACGACCTGCACGATCCGGCGAGCTTCACGCTGCTGCTGCTCGAGGAGCCTGCGGGCGCCGACGGCGACGACACGGCCGACGTGCCGCCGATCTACGTGCCGCCGATGTCCGCGGATGCGCAGGCGCTCGTGCAAGGGGTCGAACGAATCATGCCGGGTGCCGTGCGGACATGGCGTGTCGCCGATGCCGAAGGCAACGGCGCGGAAGGGCTCGCGCAGGCATACGGCCGCTCGAGGCCGTCGTTCTATCTGCTGCGGCCGGACGGCTACATCGCGGCGCGCGGCCGAACCGCCACCGACGCGAACGCACTGCTGCGCCATTGCGAAAGCTGGTTCGCGGGCATGCCGCTGCCCGCGTAGGGGCGTTCAGGCCGGGGCCGCGGCCGGCACGAGCGACGCTCGATGCGCGGCGATCGCGTCGCGCACGATCGGCGTCGCGCGTTGCCCGGCTTCGCTCGACGGGTCGTCGAGCGCGGCGAGGAACGCGCGACGCATCCGCGGCTCCCAGAAGCGCCGGATATGCTCGGCGATTCCGGTCAGCGCTTCTTCGCGATCGGGCATCGATTCGAAGAAAGCGCCGATCTGGTTGGCCATGTCGATCAGGTGTCCGTTGTCCATCGCGTCCTCACTTGCCCGTCATCACGGCAGCCGGCGCGGCGGCGCGGCGCTCGAGCAGGTCGAGCTGTTCCGAGTTGAAGCGCGCGTATGCACGCTGCCAGTCGGACGGCTGCGCAACCGGCAGCACCTGCACGGCCGTGACCTTGTATTCGGGGCAGTTGGTCGCCCAGTCGGAGCTGTCCGTCGTGATCACGTTCGCGCCCGATTCCGGGAAGTGGAACGTCGTGTACACGACACCCGGCTGCATGCGGTCGGACACGAGCGCGCGCAGCACCGTCTGGCCCGCCCGCGACTCGATGCCGACCCAGTCGCCGGTACGGATCCCGCGATCCTCCGCATCGTGCGGATGAATCTCGAGGCGGTCCTCTTCATGCCACTGCACGTTCTCGGTGCGGCGCGTCTGCGCGCCGACGTTGTATTGCGACAGGATGCGGCCCGTGGTCAGGATCAGCGGATAGCGCTGCGTGACCTTTTCCGGCGTCGGGATGAACTGCGTGATCACGAACCGGCCCTTGCCGCGCACGAACGCGTCGATGTGCATCGTCGGCGTGCCGTCCGGCGCCTGTTCGTTGCACGGCCACTGGATGCTGCCGAGCGCGTCGAGCTTGTCGTACGACACGCCCGAGAAGGTCGGCGTGAGCCGCGCGATCTCGTCCATGATTTCCGACGGATGCGAGTAGTGCATGTCGTAGCCGAGCGCCTGCGACAGCAGCAGCGTCACTTCCCAGTCCGCGTAGCCCGCGAGCGGCGGCATCACCTTGCGCACGCGCGAGATGCGGCGCTCCGCGTTCGTGAACGTGCCGTCCTTCTCGAGGAAGGTCGAGCCGGGCAGCAGCACGTGCGCGTATTTGGCCGTCTCGTTGAGGAAGATGTCCTGCACGACGATGCATTCCATCGCGGACAGCGCGGCCGCGACGTGCTGCGTGTTCGGATCCGACTGGACGATGTCCTCGCCCTGGCAGTAGAGCCCCTTGAAGCTGCCGTCGAGCGCCGCGTCGAACATGTTCGGGATGCGCAAGCCGGGTTCGGGTTGCAGCGTGGCCGCCCACGCTTCTTCGAACTGCGTGCGCACGGTTGCGTCGCCGATGTGCCGGTAGCCGGGCAGCTCGTGCGGGAAGGAGCCCATGTCGCACGAGCCCTGCACGTTGTTCTGGCCGCGCAGCGGATTGACGCCGACGCCTTCGCGCCCGATGTTGCCGGTCGCCATCGCGAGGTTCGCGATGCCCATGACCGTCGTCGAGCCCTGCGCGTGTTCGGTCACGCCGAGGCCGTAGTAGATCGCGGCGTTGCCGCCCGTCGCATAGAGGCGTGCTGCTTCGCGCACCTGCTCGGCCGGCACGCCCGTCACGTCCGCGGTCGCTTCCGGCGAGTTCTCGGCACGCGACACGAAGTCGCGCCATTGCTCGAACGCGCGCGTGTCGCAGCGCTCGGCGACGAATGCGTCGGCGACGAGCCCCTCGGTGACGATCACGTGCGCGAGCGCATTGACCATCGCGACGTTGGTGCCGGGACGCAGCTGCAGGTGATGGGTGGCCTTCACGTGCGGGCCGTCGACGACGTCGATGCGCCGCGGATCGATCACGATCAACTTCGCGCCTTCACGGATGCGCCGCTTCAGGCGCGAGCCGAACACCGGGTGGCCGTCGGTCGGGTTCGCGCCCATCACGACGATCACGTCGGCCTCGCCGACCGACGCGAAGGTCTGCGTGCCGGCCGATTCGCCGAGCGTCGTCTTCAGCCCATAGCCGGTCGGCGAATGGCACACGCGTGCGCAGGTGTCGACGTTGTTGTTGCCGAACGCGGCGCGCACGAGTTTCTGCACGAGGTAGGTTTCCTCGTTCGTGCAGCGCGACGACGTGATGCCGCCGATCGAATCGCGGCCGTACTTCTGCTGCAGCTTGCGGAATTGCGTCGCCGCGTAGGTGAGCGCCTCTTCCCAGCTGACTTCGCGCCACGGATCGGTGATCTTCTCGCGGATCATCGGCTTCGTGATGCGGTCCTTGTGCGTGGCATAGCCCCACGCGAAGCGGCCCTTCACGCACGCGTGGCCTTCGTTCGCGAGGCCGTTCTTGTGCGGCGTCATCCGCACGACCTGCGTGCCCTTCATCTCGGCCTTGAACGAGCAGCCGACGCCGCAGTACGCGCACGTCGTGACGACCGAGTGTTCGGCCTGGCCGAGCTGGACGACGGTCTTTTCCTGCAGCGTGGCGGTCGGGCACGCGGCGACGCAGGCGCCGCACGACACGCATTCCGATGCCATGAACGATTCGCTTTCGCCGGCGGCCACACGCGATTCGAAACCGCGCGCGGCGATCGTCAGCGCGAACGTGCCCTGCGTCTCCTCGCAGGCGCGCACGCAGCGATTGCAGACGATGCACTTCGACGGATCGTACGTGAAGTACGGGTTCGATTCGTCCTTCCGGTCGCGCAGGTGGTTCGCGCCGTCGAAACCGTAGCGCACTTCGCGCAGCCCGACGACGCCCGCCATGTCCTGCAGCTCGCAGTCGCCGTTGGCGGGGCAGGTGAGGCAGTCGAGCGGGTGATCGGAGATGTACAGCTCCATCACGTTGCGGCGCAGCGACTGCAGCCGGTCCGATTGCGTGCGTACCTTCATCCCGGCCTCGGCGGGCGTCGTGCACGACGCCGGATAGCCGCGCCGGCCTTCGATTTCGACGAGGCACAGACGGCACGAACCGAACGGTTCGAGCGAATCGGTCGCGCACAGCTTCGGTACATTGACGCCGGCTTCGATCGCGGCGCGCATCACCGACGTGCCGGCCGGCACCGTCACCGGCTGGCCGTCGATTTCGAGCGTGACGTCGGTATCGGCATGCCGCTGCGGCGTGCCGTAGTCGGTTTCGTCGAACGGATCGAATGCGCGCGCCTGTGCGGCGCTCTTGCACGCGCATTGGCCTGAGCCGCAGCCGCCTTGGCGGACGTTGTTCGTGTCGAGGGACATGAGGGCTCCTTCTGGGTCAGGCCGCAGCCTTGACCGGACCCGACGCGGCTTGCTGGCCGGCGGCGAGCCCGAAATCTTCGGGGAAATGGTCGAGCGCGGACAGCACCGGGTACGGCGTCATCCCGCCCATCGCGCACAGCGAGCCGGCGAGCATCGTGTCGCACAGATCGCGCAGCAGCGTGATCTGCCGCTCCGACGTGTCGCCTTCGCGAATGCGTGCGATCGTCTCGACGCCGCGCGTCGAGCCGATCCGGCACGGCGTGCACTTGCCGCACGATTCGATCGCGCAGAACTTCATCGCGTATTCGGCGAGCTCTGCGAGGTTCGACGTGTCGTCGTGCAGCACGATGCCGCCGTGACCGACCACCGCGCCGATGGCCGTGTACGCCTCGTAATCGAGCGGCACGTCCCACTGGCGTTCGGGCAGATAGGTGCCGAGCGGGCCGCCGACCTGCGCCGCGCGTGCGGGCCGGCCGCTGGCCGTGCCGCCGCCGTAGTCGAACAGCAGCTCGCGCAGCGTGACGCCGAACGCGAGTTCGACGAGGCCGCCGTGGCGGATGTTGCCGGCGAGCTGGAACGGCAGCGTGCCGCGCGAGCGGCCCATCCCGTAGTCGCGATAGAACGCGGCGCCGCGCGCGAAGATCACCGGCGCGGTCGCGAGCGTGATCACGTTGTTGATCACCGTCGGCTGTCCGAACAGGCCGGCAAGCGCGGGCAGCGGCGGCTTCGCGCGGACCACGCCGCGCTTGCCTTCGAGCGATTCGAGCAGCGCCGTTTCCTCGCCGCACACGTACGAACCGGCGCCCTTCGCGACGTGCAGGTCGAACGCGTGCGCGGAGCCGAGCACGCGTTCGCCGAGCCAGCCGGCTTCGCGGGCGCGCCCGATCGCGGTCTCGAGTGCCGCGATCGCGTGCGGATACTCGCTGCGCACGTAGATGTAGCCGAGCGTCGCGCCCGTCGCGATGCCCGCAATGATCATCCCTTCGATCAGGCAGTACGGGTCGCTTTCCATGATCAGGCGATCGGAGAAGGTGCCCGAATCGCCTTCGTCCGCATTGCAGACGATGTACTTCTGCGTCGCGCTCGCCTGCCGGACCGTGCGCCACTTGATGCCGGCCGGGAAGGCCGCGCCGCCGCGGCCGCGCAGCCCCGATTCGATCAGCGTCTCGCATGCGGCATCGCCGTCGAGCGCGAGTGCATTCTTCAGGCCCGCGAGGCCGTCGTGCTTCAGGTAGTCGTCGATCGACAGCGGGTCGGTCAGGCCGATCCGCGCGAACGTGAGGCGTTGCTGGCGCGCCAGATACGGCAGCGCATCGACGAGGCCGACGCCGCTTGGATGCGCGCCGCCGTCGAGCCAGTTCGCGTCGAACAGGGCGGGCACGTCGGCGGCCGACAGGTTCGCATAGCCGACGCGCCCGGCCGCCGTGCCGACCTCGACGAGCGGCTCGAGCCACAGCAGCCCGCGCGAACCGTTGCGGACGAGTTCGATTGCGACGCCGCGCCGCTCGGCTTCCGCGACGATTGCGGCAGCGAGCGCATCGGCGCCGAGCGCCAGCGCGGACGAATCGCGCGGAACGTAGATGCGGGTCGTCATGCGGCCTCCGGCGTGTGGGCGGCGGCTTCCGCGAGGAGCGCGTCGAACTTTTCCGGCGTGACCTTCGCGTGCAGCACGCCATTGACCGTCATCGACGGCGATTGCGCGCACAGCCCGAGGCAGTAGACGGATTCGAGCGCGACGTCGCCCGCGGCGTGCGCGTGCGTGCCATCGCCATGCGACGCGTCGAACCGGCAACCCGTGCGCGCTTCCGCGTGCGCGGCGAGCGTTTCGCAACCCATGCTGCGGCACGCCTCGGCGCGGCACATCTGGATCGTCACGCGCGCGGGCGGCGCGGTGCGGAAGTGGTGGTAATAGGTGAGCACGCCGTGCACTTCCGCGCGCGACAGGTTCAGCGCCTTCGCGAGCGGCGCGACGCAGCCCGCCGGCACGTAGCCCGCGTCGTCCTGGATCGCATGCAGGATCGCGACGAGCGAGCGGCCGGCGCGCGCATGACGCTCGACGAGCGCATCGGGCGCAGGGGAATTCGGGGACATCGGTTATGCTCCTCCAAAGTCTCATATGCGCTATGAATGCATATAGTGCGCAACGAGGCTTCGTTCTGATTGATTTTGGTCAACGATAAGCGGAAGATTTCGCAGTCGCAATAGGAAATCGGAGTACATAATTGATTCGAATCGAATGCGACGCGTATCTGACCGTACGCGCCACCGGGGGTCGCACCGCGAGCCTGTCCGACGTGGCGCCATTGCTGGAACTCGTGGCCGATACGGGCAGCATCGCGCAGGCCGCGCACGCGAAGGGGCTGTCGTATCGGCATGCGTGGGGCATGCTGCGCGCGCTGGAGGCGTGCGTCGGCGGCGCGTTGATCGAGACCGCGCGCGGCAAGGGTTCGACGCTGTCGGAACTCGGGCAGGCGATCGTCGACGCGCAGCGCCTCGCGCGCAGCCGGCTCGACGGGAACCTGCGCGCGCTCGCGGCCGAAGTGGCGAGCGACCTGAACCGGCGGCTCGCGCAGCGCGACGGCGCCGTGCGCATCCATGCGTCGCACGGCTATGCGGTCGCGACGCTCGTTTCCGCGCTCGTCGATGCGCAGGCGGCCGTCGATATCAAGTATCGCGAGAGCATCGAGGCCGTGCAGGCGCTCGTGCGCGGCGAATGCGAACTGGCCGGCTTCCATCTGCCCCGCGGCGCGTTCCGCGAGCAGTGCGCGCAGATCTACCGGCCGTGGCTCGACGACACGCGCCACGTGCTGATTCATCTGACGCGTCGCCAGCAGGGGCTGTTCGTGCCGCGCGGCAACCCGAAGCAGGTCCGCGGGCTCGCCGATCTCGCGCGTAACGATATCCGCTTCGTCAACCGGCAGCCGGGGTCGGGCACGCGAATGCTGCTCGATCTGGCGTTGCGCGCGATCGGCATCGATCCCGAACGGATCGACGGCTATGCGTCGGCCGAACTCACGCACTCGGCGATCGCGGCGTTCGTCGCGAGCGGGATGGCCGATCTCGGCTTCGGCGTCGAGCCGGCCGCCCGTCACTTCGGGCTCGATTTCATCCCGGTCGTCGACGAGGACTACTACTTCGCTTGCGAACGCGCGCGGCTCGACTCGCGGCCGCTCGCCGGCGTGCTGGCCTTGCTGCGCGACGCGCGCTTCATCGAGCGCGTTGCGCATCTCGACGGCTACGATCCGGCCGCGTGCGGGACGCTGACCGGCATCGCCGCAGGGCTGGCCGGCAGCAGCGCGGCGGGGGCGCCGGACGGCAACGCGCGGTAACGCGAGCGCGCGCGAACTGCGCTGCAGCAGCGGGTGATTTGCGCTACGCTTGCCGCTTGATCAACGTTCCAACAAGCACGCCGTTCAGGCGTCATCCCGCCATGAAACTTTCCGTTCCCTTCTCCGCGGCAGCGTTGACCGCGGGGCTTCTGATCGCTGCTTCGCCGTTCGCGTTTGCGCAGAACTCGCCGGGCGTGCCCGGCGGGATCCTGAGTGAGCAGTTTCGCCTGAACGAGCATCCGCAGATGCCGTTCGCGGCGTCGGCGCCGTCGCAGAAATACCAGAGCGGCAAGAAGTCGGCGTTGCGGCGCAAGGGCGACATGGGCGATCCGAATGGCTGCAACCTGAAGTGCCCGATGGACACGCAATAACAGCATGCACACGCGCGCCGGGCAGTCGCCGGCAAGCGCCTGACCGATGACCGCGCGCGTGCCGTACGGTCCCGCCGAGCCCCGCGACGCTTGCCGCTTCGCGGGGCTCGTGCTTTGTAGCGCGGGCCGCCTGACGTCTTGAACACGCGCCGAACGCAGACCTAGGGTTAACCCTCGATCCAGGAAGAATGTCTTCCCGAAACCTGCCTTATTCTTAAGCACGCGCCTACATAAACTTCGGTTTGTCAGCGATGAACGGGTGTTCACCGCGAAATCAGACAAATCTGGAGGTAGGTCATCATGAAGTCGCTCGTTCAAGCCGTTGTCGTTGCTGCTGCTCTGGTCGTCCCGGTTGCATCGTTCGCGCAGCCGGGCTCGGCACTCACCCGCGCGCAGGTTCGCGCCGAACTGGTTCAGCTGCAGCAAGCCGGCTACAACACCGCCCGCGGCGAAGATCCGCACTATCCGGAAGCGATCCAGGCCGCCACCGCCCGCGTCGCGGAGCAGCAGCGCGCAGCGTTCGCGCAGGCGCAAGGCGCCGACGCCAGCGGCTACGGCGCGCAAGTGCAGGGCGCGTCGGCATCAGGCTCGCGTGCGATCGGCGTGCGTCCGGCGAGCGCCGAAGAAATGAAGTCGCTGTATCGCGGCAGCTAAGCCGCACATGGCCCGCTGACGCCGCGTGCCGGGTGCGACGACGCGTCGCGCCGCGGCTGCGGTGCCGGGCAGGGCGCCGTTCGGCGCGGGAACCACCGCGCGAGCGGCGCCGACTCTCCGTCACCTCCTGCCGCCGGCACACCGGCGGCATTCCGCCCGGCCCGCCCGGGCCCGGGCGCTTTTTCGGCAGGGCGGCACATGCGGTTTCACCGGCAACAAAAAACCCGCAGACTCGCGTCGTGCGGGGTTCGTGCGTCAAGCGCGGAATTTGGTGGAGGCGGCGGGAATCGAACCCGCGTCCAGAAGCGCTCCACGACTAGTTCTACATGTTTAGTTCAGTCATTTGATTTAACCGCAGCGACGCGGACGAACACGCTGCACTACGGCGATTCGCTAGATTTTCGACCCTGGCGTCGCGACGCCGACAGGGCTTAACTGACGTAAATGACCTCTGGCGGTATTGCTACCGGTCTTGCGACACTAGCCCGTCAGTGAACTAGGCAGAGGACGGCGGCCCTTAGGCTGCCAGTGCGAACGTATCGTCGTTTGCAGTTACGATTTTCCCATTGATTAACGAGGTGACGGGTCCTCGACATGCCCTAGCCGCTTCACAACCCCTGTCGAAACCAGGTCGCCCCCGCGGATCAGATCGATCATTATAGCCCAACATCGCGCAGCAGTTCGCGCAGTTCCTGCGTCGAGCCGACGAGGTGCTGCGCCTGCCAGTCGCCCGGCGCGGCGCCGTCGCCGCAGTAGCCGTAAGCAGCGGCGACCGTGGCCATCCCGGCCGCGCTCCCGGCCTGGATGTCGCGCAGATCGTCGCCGACGTAGACGATGCGCTCGGGCGCGAGCGTCATCTGCGCGGCCGCATGCAGCAGCGGGGCCGGGTGCGGCTTCGAGTGCGGCGTCGTGTCGCCCCCGACGATGCAGGCCGCCCGCGACGACAGGCCGAGCAGGTCCGCGAGCGGCGCGGTCAGGCGCATCGCCTTGTTCGTGACGATGCCCCAGCGCACGCCGCGCGCATCGAGTTCGTCGAGCACGTCGCCGATGCCGGGGAACAGCGTCGTGTGCACGCAGATATCGGTCGCGTAATTGATCAGGAACTCGTCGCGCATCGCGTCGTAGCCCGGCGATTGCGGATCGATGCCGAACGCGCCGCCGAGCAGGCCGCGCGCGCCGGCCGACGCGAGCGGCCGCAGCACGTCGAGCGGCGTTTCGGGCAGGCCGCGCACGCGCTGCATCTTGTGGACGGCGGCGGCGAGATCGGGCGCCGTGTCGGCGAGCGTGCCGTCGAGGTCGAACAGCACCGCATCGCAGTGCAGCAGGCGCGGCTCGTCGAATGCCGCCCGCTCGGTCGAAAGGGGAGTCGTCATGCCGGTCGGAAGGTCACGCGCCGCGGCGGCACGCGACGAGATAGTTGATGTCGGTGTCGTTCGACAGAGCGAAGCGCTTGCCGATCGGATGATAGGTGATGCCCTTGATCTCGACGATGTGCAGGTCGGTCCCGCGCACGAAGCTCGCCAGTTCCGACGGGCGGATGAAGCGCGCGTAGTCGTGGGTGCCCTTCGGCAGCATCTGCGCGATGTATTCGGCGCCGATCACCGCGAACAGGTAGGACTTCAGGTTGCGGTTCAGCGTCGAGAAGAACACCCAGCCGCCCGGCTTCACGAGCGTCGCGCACGCGGCGACGACGCCGGCCGGCGACGGCACGTGCTCGAGCATCTCCATGCACGTGACGACGTCGTAGGTGCCCGGCTCGCGTTCGGCAATCGCTTCGGCCGCGATCGCCTCGTAGTCGACCGTGATGCCGCTTTCGAGGCTGTGCAGGTCGGCCACGCCGAGCGCTTCGGTCGACAGGTCGATGCCTTTCACCTGCGCGCCGAGGCCGGCCATCGATTCGGACAGGATGCCGCCGCCGCAGCCGACGTCGAGCGCGCGCTTGCCGGCGAGGTGCGCATGCGAATCGATCCAGCCGAGCCGGACCGGGTTCAGGTCGTGCAGCGGCTTGAATTCGGCATTCGGATCCCACCACCGATGGGCGAGGTCGCTGAATTTCTGGAGTTCGTGCGGATCGGCGTTGGTCATGTCGCAAACGGGCTACGGAAGGAGGGCGGTGCATCGGTGCGTCAGCCCCGAGTATATAAGCGGGCGGACGACGAGGCCAGCGAGCGCCTGGACGGGCGTCAAAGAAAAAGCCCCGCCGGAGCGGGGCTTTGAAGCAGTCGAAAACCGCGGCTTACTGCGCCGGAACGGTCGTCTTCTGCACTTGCTGCGTACCGACCACTTCCACTTCCACGCGGCGATCCGGTGCGAGGCAGGCGATCAGTTGCTTGCGGTTCTTCTGGTTGCAGCCGGTCGTGACCGGGTTGCGCTTGCCCTTGCCTTCCGTGTAGATCTTGTTGGCCGGGACACCCTTGCTGACCAGGTACGACTTGACTGCTTGCGCACGGCGCAGCGACAGACGGTCGTTGTACTTGTCCGAACCGATGCGGTCCGTGTAGCCCGTTGCGACGACCACTTCCGTGTTCATGCCTTCGATCTTCGAAGCCAGTTCGTCCAGCTTTTGCTTGCCCAGCGGCTTGAGCGTTGCCTTGTCGAAGTCGAACAGTGCGTCGGCCTGGTACGTGATCTTCTGGCTGGTGATGGCCGGAGCAACCGGAGCGACCGGCGGCTGCGGTGCCTGGGCGACCAGTGCGCCATCGCACTTCGCGTTGGCGGTGGCCGGCGTCCAGAACGCGTCACGCCAGCAGAGCTCGTTCGTGCCGTTCATCCACACCCATTCGCCCGTGCCGTTCACCCAGTTGTCGTTGACGGCTTGACGCGACGCCGGCACCGACTGTGCCGAAGCGGATGCAGCCATAACTGCGGTAGCTGCAATGAACGCGAGCTTTGAAAGTTTATTCATATTTCTCCTCTCGAAATTGAGATTACCGCAGGTTTACTGCGAGCCTGTTGACGGTGACAAGTCATACATTGCTCGAAGTATAACATTGGTGCGGCACAAAAAACGCGGCACCGCTCTGTGTAGACTTCGAGCAGCGTCTAACTTTCAGTGCGTTGGCATTTTGCCATATCGTTCCCTTCCTACGAAAAAAAATCCTCCCCACCCCAAGATCGCTTCAACTTTGTGGTGCATGCGCAACACCGGCCTGCCGTAACTTTTAGAGATTGTCAAGAGCGGGTCTCCGAAATTGCGGCAAAGGCCGCCAATGTTTACCCGTGCGTGCGAAACGCATTCGCGCGGACCCCGCTGCCGCCTGAAAGGGCGCGATCACGGTCGATTCGCGCAGGCGACAAGGCAGCGCCGATTTTTGCTGTTTACATATAGTGGGGGTGGCGAATTGGCGGCCGATGGGCGCATGTTAGAATCTCACGTTGCGTTGCGCATGCAGCGCCCACGCGAAAGGCGTTCGCCGTCTTCGCTCCGAAACGATACGGATACATGGATCAATTCGCCAAAGAGACCCTGCCCACCTCCCTAGAGGAGGAAATGCGCCGTTCGTATCTCGATTACGCGATGAGCGTGATCGTCGGACGTGCCCTTCCGGATGTCCGCGATGGCCTGAAGCCCGTGCACCGGCGCGTACTGTTCGCGATGCACGAACTGAACAACGACTGGAACCGCGCGTACAAGAAATCGGCGCGTATCGTCGGTGACGTGATCGGTAAGTACCACCCTCACGGCGATACCGCGGTGTACGACACGATCGTGCGGATGGCGCAGGACTTCTCGCTGCGCTACATGCTGATCGACGGGCAGGGCAACTTCGGCTCGATCGACGGCGACAATGCCGCGGCGATGCGTTACACCGAAATTCGCATGGCGAAGATCGGTCACGAGCTGCTCGCCGACATCGACAAGGAAACGGTCGACTTCGAGCCGAACTACGACGGCAACGAAACGCAGCCGTCGGTCCTGCCGTCGCGCATCCCGAACCTGCTGATCAACGGCTCGTCGGGCATCGCGGTCGGCATGGCGACCAACATTCCGCCGCACAACCTGAACGAAGTCGTCGACGCGTGCCAGCACCTGCTGAGCAACCCGGAAGCGACGATTGACGAGCTGATCGAGATCATCCCGGCGCCGGACTTCCCGACGGCCGGCATCATCTACGGCGTCGCCGGCGTGCGCGACGGCTACCGCACCGGGCGCGGCCGCGTCGTGATGCGCGCGGCCACGCACTTCGAGGAGATCGACCGCGGCCAGCGGATGGCGATCATCGTCGACGAGCTGCCGTACCAGGTGAACAAGCGCTCGCTGCTCGAGCGCATCGCCGAGCTCGTCAACGAGAAGAAGCTCGAAGGCATCTCCGACATTCGCGACGAGTCCGACAAGAGCGGCATGCGCGTCGTGATCGAGCTGAAGCGCGGCGAAGTGCCCGAAGTGGTGCTGAACAACCTGTACAAGGCGACGCAGCTGCAGGACACGTTCGGCATGAACATGGTCGCGCTCGTCGACGGCCAGCCGAAGCTGCTGAACCTGAAGGAAATCCTGCAGTGCTTCCTGTCGCACCGGCGCGAAGTGCTGACGCGCCGCACGATCTACGAACTGCGCAAGGCCCGCGAACGCGGCCACGTGCTCGAAGGTCTCGCGGTCGCGCTCGCGAACATCGACGAGTTCATCGCGATCATCAAGGCCGCGCCGACGCCGCCGATCGCGAAGCAGGAACTGATGGCGAAGCCGTGGGATTCGTCGCTCGTGCGCGAGATGCTGACGCGCGCGGAAACCGACAATGCCGCCGCGGGCGGCCGCTCCGCGTACCGTCCGGAAGGCCTGAACCCGGCCTTCGGGATGCAGGGCGACGGGCTGTACAAGCTGTCCGACACGCAGGCGCAGGAAATCCTGCAGATGCGTCTGCAGCGCCTGACCGGTCTCGAGCAGGACAAGATCATCGGCGAGTACCGCGAAGTGATGGCGCAGATCGCCGACCTGCTCGACATCCTCGCGCGCCCCGAGCGGATCACGACGATGATCGGCGAAGAGCTGACGACGGTGAAGGCCGAGTTCGGCGACGCGCGCCGCTCGAAGATCGAGCTGAACGCGACCGAGCTGAACACCGAAGACCTGATCACGCCGCAGGACATGGTCGTCACGATGTCGCATGCGGGCTACGTGAAGTCGCAGCCGCTGTCCGAGTATCGCGCGCAGAAGCGCGGCGGCCGCGGCAAGCAGGCGACGCAGATGAAGGAAGACGACTGGATCGAGACGCTGTTCATCGCGAACACGCACGATTACATCCTGTGCTTCTCGAACCGCGGCCGCGTGTACTGGGTCAAGGTCTATGAAGTGCCGCAAGGCTCGCGCAACTCGCGCGGCCGTCCGATCGTGAACATGTTCCCGCTGCAGGACGGCGAGAAGATCAACGTCGTGCTGCCGGTCAAGGAATTCTCGGCCGACAAGTTCGTGTTCATGGCGACGTCGCTCGGCACCGTGAAGAAGACGCCGCTCGAGGCATTCAGCCGTCCGATGAAGAAGGGCATCATCGCGGTCGGCCTCGACGACGGCGACTACCTGATCGGCGCATCGATCACCGACGGCGCGCACGACGTGATGCTGTTCTCCGACGCCGGCAAGGCCGTGCGCTTCGACGAGAACGACGTGCGCCCGATGGGCCGCGAAGCGCGCGGCGTGCGCGGCATGCAGCTCGAGGACGGGCAGCAGGTCATCGCGCTGCTGGTCGCAGGCAGCGAGGAGCAGACCGTGCTCACCGCGACCGAGAACGGCTACGGCAAGCGCACGCCGATCACCGAGTACACGCGTCACGGCCGCGGCACGAAGGGGATGATCGCGATCCAGACGTCCGAGCGCAACGGCAAGGTGGTGGCCGCGACGCTCGTCGACGCCGAGGATCAGATCATGCTGATCACGACCGCGGGCGTGCTGATTCGTACCCGCGTGTCGGAGATTCGCGAGATGGGCCGGGCTACGCAAGGTGTTACACTCATCAGTCTCGATGAGGGTACCAAGCTCTCCGGCCTGCAGCAGATCGCGGAAGCCGAAGAGGGCGATGGCGAGGCCGACGAGGCGTCGGACGGCGAAGCCTGAGAACGGATGAGACTCGAGCCGCCGCGGGCGTAACGCACCGCGGTCGGCGAGCAACCATTCATATTTCCAAGAGGGAGTGATGATGCAAAAGCAATTCAAGCAACTGGTTCTGCTGGCTGCACTGGTGCCGACGTTCGCGATGGCGCAAGCGCTGTCGAATTCCGCACCGGCAACCGCAGCAGCTGCGCCGATCGACGCCGACAAGAAGGCAGCGATCAAGGATCTGCTCGACGCGATCGACGCGCCGAAGCTCGTGTCGGCAATCGGCAACAGCGCCGAAATGCAGGCTAAGCAGCTCGTGCCGGCGATCCTGTCGGACGCGCTGTCGGAAAACAAGTCGCTGAACGACAAGCAGAAGCAGGCTGCCGTGCCGACGCTGCAGAAGAACGCGGTGCCGAAGCTGGTCGACGGCGCGGGCAAGGTGTTCGGCACGCAGCAGTTCCAGAACGACGCGATGTCGGCTCAGTACGACGCATACGCGAAGTACTACAGCACGTCGGAGATCAAGGATCTGACGACGTTCTACAAGAGCCCGACGGGCCGCAAGTTCATCCAGGTGCAGGATCAGGTCGGCCGCGACGTGGTCAACGGCCTGATGCAGAAGTACATGCCGCAAGCGATCCAGGCAACCCGCGCGCAGGCTGACAAGGAAGTCGCGGCAGTCAAGCCGGGCAAGTAAGCCGTCCGGGCACGCCGCCCGGCCGTTCGGCCGGGTTTGGCGGGAGCCTGATGACAGTGCGATAATGGCCGTTTGCGCGCGAGCGCAAGCGGCCATTCCTTTTCTGGCGCGGTTCTTTCTGCCGGCGGCAAGCCGGTCGCGTCCCTCCCGAGGTTTTTCACGATGCGCGTCTTTAATTTCTCCGCCGGTCCTGCGGCGCTCCCCGAGGAAGTGCTGCGGCAGGCCGCCGACGAAATGCTCGACTGGCACGGCAGCGGCATGAGCGTGATGGAGATGAGCCATCGCGGCAAGGAATTCATGTCGATCCACGAGGTGGCGCTGGCCGACCTGCGCGAGCTGCTCGGCGTGCCGGCCAGCCACCGGATCCTGTTCCTGCAGGGCGGCGGCATCGCCGAGAACGCGATCGTGCCGATGAACCTGCTCGGTGCGCGCAAGACGGCCGACTTCGTCGTGACGGGCTCGTGGTCGCAGAAGTCGTTCAACGAAGCGAAGAAGTACGGCACGCCGCATCTGGCCGCGTCGGGCAAGACGGCCGACGGTTTCACGCGCGCACCCGCCCGCGACGAATGGCAGCTGTCGGACGATCCGGCCTACGTCCATCTGTGCACCAACGAGACGATCGACGGTGTCGAGACGTTCGAGATTCCCGACCTCGGCGACGTGCCGCTCGTCGCGGACGTGTCGTCGCACATCCTGTCGCGTCCGATGGACGTCGCGAAGTACGGCGTGCTGTTCGGCGGCGCGCAGAAGAACATCGGGATGGCCGGCGTGACGGTCGTGATCGTGCGCGAGGACCTGCTCGATCGCGCGCTGTCGATCTGCCCGTCCGCATTCGAATGGAAAACCGTTGCGGAGAACAACTCGCTGTACAACACGCCGCCCACCTATGCGATCTACATCGCGGGCCTCGTGTTCCAGTGGCTGAAGCGGCAGGGCGGTCTCGGCGCGATCGAGGCACGCAATATCGAGAAGGCGAAGCTGCTCTACGACACGATCGATGCGAGCAGCTTCTATCTGAACAAGGTCGAGCCGGCGGTGCGTTCGCGCATGAACGTGCCGTTTTTCCTGGCAGACGAAACGCGCAATGAAGACTTCCTTGCCGGCGCAAAGGCGCGCGGGCTGCTGCAGCTGAAGGGCCACAAGTCCGTCGGCGGCATGCGGGCGTCGATCTACAACGCGGTGCCGCTCGAGGGCGTGCAAGCGCTCGTCGAGTACATGAAGGACTTCGAGCAGCGCGGCGCCTGACGGCGGCGCTGTTCAAACAGCACGGCAAAACGCATGGACGACGAACTGAATTCCCGCCTGAAACCGCTGCGCGACCGCATCGATGCGATCGACGCGCAGCTGATCGCGCTCCTCAACCAGCGCGCCGCGGTGGCGCTCGAGGTGGGCGAGGTCAAGAAGCATTTCAATGCGCCGGTGTTCCGGCCGGAGCGCGAGCTGCAGGTGATCGCGCGGCTGCAGGACATGAGCGCGGGGCCGCTTGCGGGCGAGCACATCAGCGCGATCTGGCGTGAGATCATGGCCGCGAGCCGTGCGCTCGAGCAGACGATCCACGTCGCGTTCCTCGGGCCGGTCGGCACGTACAGCGAACAGGCGATGTTCGAGTATTTCGGCCAGTCGATCGAAGGGCTGCCGTGCCCGTCGATCGACGAGGTGTTCCGCTCGGTCGAGGCCGGCGCGTCCGCGTTCGGTATCGCGCCGGTCGAGAATTCGACCGAAGGCGCGGTGTCGCGCACGCTCGACCTGCTGCTGCAGACGCAGCTGCTGATCAGCGGCGAACTCGCGCTGCCGATCCATCACAACCTGCTCACGCAGAGCGGCACGCTCGACGGCGTGACGCGCGTGTGCGCGCATGCGCAGGCGCTCGCGCAATGCCAGCAGTGGCTCGCCGCGAACGCGCCGCAGCTCGAGCGGCAGGCGGTGGCAAGCAATGCCGAGGCCGCGCGCGTCGCGGCGGCGGATCCGACCGTGGCGGCGATCGCCGGCGATCGCGCGGCCGCCCACTACGGGCTGCAGATTGCTTTCTCGCTGATCCAGGACGATCCGCACAATCGCACGCGTTTCGTGATCGTCGGCAAGGATCCGGCCGGGCAGAGCGGTCACGACCAGACGTCGCTGATCGTATCGGTGAAGAACGAGCCGGGCGCCGTGTTCAAGCTGCTCGAACCGCTCGCGCGGCACGGCGTGTCGATGACGCGCTTCGAGTCGCGTCCGGCGCGGGTCGGCACGTGGGAGTATTACTTCTACATCGACATCGAAGGGCACCGGGACGAGCCGGCCGTGGCCGCCGCGCTCGCGGAGCTCGGCCAGAAGGCCGCGTTCCTGAAGATACTCGGATCGTATCCGCGCGCGCGCTGATGCGCGGCGGCCCGTCGCCTGCCGCGCGCAGGCGGCGCGGCCAAGCGGGCAGGGCAGGCCGGGCGGCACTGCCGAAGGCGGGTTCGGGCGGTATCCGGCGCGAGTCGCGCCGGGTGCGCACCCGTGGCCCGGAATCTGGACTTCCGTGCGCGGGGCATCGTCCCGCGCGCGTCACTTGGCTCATGTCGTGTCAGGCTTTGCATTCAACAAACTGGTCATCTTCGGCGTCGGCCTGATCGGCGGATCGCTGGCGCGCGCGCTGCGCGAGCGTGCGTCGGGCGGCGCCGGCGAAGTCGTCGGTGTCGGCCGTTCGCGCGCGTCGGTCGAGCGCGCGCTCGCGCTCGGCGTGATCGATCGCGCGGCGTCGCTCGACGACGATGCGCAGCTGCGCGACGCGCTGGCCGGTGCCGATCTCGTGCTGCTGGCCGCGCCCGTCGCGCAGACGGGCCCGCTGCTCGCGCGCATCGCGCCGTGGCTCGACGCCGCGACGATCGTCACCGACGCGGGCAGCACCAAGTCCGACGTCGTCGCGGCCGCGCGCGACGCGCTCGGTGCGCGGATCGCGCAGTTCGTGCCCGGGCACCCGATCGCCGGACGCGAGTCGAGCGGCGTCGAAGCCGCGCTGCCGGACCTGTACGTCGGCCGTAATGTCGTGCTGTGCCCGCTGCCGGAGAACGCGCCCGAAACGGTCGCGCGGATCGACGCGATGTGGCGGGCGACCGGCGCCGACGTGCGCACGATGAGCACGTCGCAGCACGATCGCGTGTTCGCGTCGATCAGCCATCTGCCGCACGTGCTGTCGTTCGCGCTCGTCGAGCAGATCCTCGGCGAGGCCGATGCCGAACTGAAATTCTCGTATGCGGCGGGCGGCTTCCGCGACTTCACGCGGATCGCGGCATCGAGCCCGGAAATGTGGCGCGACGTGTGCGTCGCGAATCGCGCAGCACTGCTCGACGAACTCGACGGCTACACGCGCGTGCTCGAACGGCTGCGCGCGGCGATCGACGCCGGCGACGGCGCGGCGCTCGAAGCCGTGTTCACGCGTTCGCGCGCGGCACGCAAGGCATGGCAGGAGCGCGGCGCGCAGCCCGCTGCCGAACCGGTCAAGAAATAACAGGACGATTCCCATGGACTATCTCGATCTCGGCCCGTATTCCAGTGCATCGGGCACCGTGCGCCTGCCCGGCTCGAAGAGCATCTCCAACCGCGTGCTGCTGCTCGCGGCGCTCGCCGAAGGCGACACCACGATCACGAACCTGCTCGATTCCGACGACACGCGGGTGATGCTCGATGCGCTCGGCAAGCTCGGCGTGAAGCTCGCACGCGACGGCGACACCTGCGTCGTCACCGGCACGCGCGGCGCGTTCACCGCAAAGACGGCCGATCTGTTCCTCGGCAACGCGGGCACCGCGGTGCGGCCGCTGACGGCGGCGCTGGCCGTGAACGGCGGCGACTATCGCGTGCACGGCGTGCCGCGCATGCACGAGCGGCCGATCGGCGACCTCGTCGACGGCCTGCGGCAGATCGGCGCGCAGATCGACTACGAGCAGAACGACGGTTTCCCGCCGCTGCGGATCAAGCCTGCGTCGATCGCGGTCGACGCGCCGATCCGCGTGCGCGGCGACGTGTCGAGCCAGTTCCTCACCGCACTGCTGATGACGCTGCCGCTCGTGAAGGCGAAGGACGGGAAGATCGTCGTCGAAGTCGACGGCGAACTGATCTCGAAGCCGTACATCGACATCACGATCCGGCTGATGGCGCGCTTCGGCGTGACCGTCGAGCGCGACGGCTGGCAGCGCTTCGTCGTGCCGGCCGGCGTTCGCTACAAGTCGCCGGGCCGGATCATGGTCGAGGGCGATGCGTCGTCGGCATCGTACTTCCTCGCGGCCGGCGCGCTCGGCGGCGGCCCGCTGCGCGTCGAGGGCGTGGGGCGCGCGAGCATCCAGGGCGACGTCGGCTTCGCGAACGCGCTGATGCAGATGGGCGCGAACGTGTCGATGGGCGACGACTGGATCGAGGTGCGCGGCATCGGCCACGACCACGGCAAGCTCGAGCCGATCGACATGGACTTCAACCTGATTCCCGATGCGGCGATGACGATCGCGGTCGCGGCGCTGTTCGCGAGCGGCACGAGCACGTTGCGCAACATCGCGAGCTGGCGCGTGAAGGAAACCGACCGCATCGCCGCGATGGCGACGGAACTGCGCAAGGTCGGCGCGATCGTCGAGGAAGGCCCCGACTATCTGGTCGTCACGCCGCCGCAACGGCTCACGCCGAACGCGGCGATCGACACGTACGACGATCACCGGATGGCGATGTGCTTCTCGCTGGTCAGCCTGGGCGGCGTGCCTGTGCGGATCAACGATCCGAAGTGCGTCGGCAAGACGTTCCCCGACTATTTCGACCGCTTCGCCGCGCTCGCCAAAGCCTGACCCGACCGTACCCGATGAAATCGACCCGACCCTTTCACCCGACTCCCGTCATCACGATCGACGGCCCGACCGCCTCCGGCAAGGGCACCGTCGCGGCCCTCGTCGCCGCGCATCTCGGCTTCCACTTGCTCGACAGCGGTGCGCTGTACCGGCTCGCGGCGCTCGCGAGCGTGCGCTACGGCATCGCGGCGGAGGACATCGATGCGCTCGTGAAGCTGATCGACGATCTTCACATCACGTTCCGCGAGGGCTGCGCGCAACTCGACGGCGTCGACGTGTCGAACGACATCCGCGCGGAAGCGGTCGGCAATCGCGCGTCGGCGATCGCCGTGCACGGGCCGGTGCGTGCCGCGCTGGTCGCGCGCCAGCGCGCGTTCCGCAAGACGCCGGGCCTCGTCGCCGACGGGCGCGACATGGGTACCGTGATCTTCCCGGATGCCGTGCTGAAGGTGTTCCTGACGGCCAGCGCCGAGGCGCGCGCGGCCAGGCGGCATAAGCAATTGATGCAAAAAGGTTTTTCTGCTAATATAGATGACTTGCTCCGGGATCTCCGTGAACGTGACGCGCGCGACAGCAATCGCGCGGCCGCGCCGCTGAAGCCCGCGGCAGATGCCAAGCTGCTCGATACGTCGGCGCTTTCGGTCGATGAAGCCGTCGACCAGGTGCTGCAGTGGTACCGCGCGCTCGGCCAGCCAGCCTGACAAGGCGGGCGGCAGTAGGTGCTCCGCGCGTGTGTGCGGAGCGTGTTTCGAACCCTTAACCCCGTGTGGCTTCGATCTGGCCCTTTCAGCCTGCCATTCCGGCCGGCGTGGCACAGCGAACCATGCACAATCAGATTTTTATGTCCGACCTGCAAACCTCCACCCCGAATACCGAATCCTTTGCGGCTCTGTTCGAAGAGTCGCTGACCCGCCAAGACATGCGCGCCGGCGAAGTGATCTCCGCCGAAGTCGTGCGCGTCGACCACAACTTCGTGGTCGTCAATGCAGGCCTGAAGTCCGAGGCTTACATTCCGATCGAGGAATTCCTGAACGATCAGGGCGAGGTTGAGGTGCAGGCGGGCGATTTCGTGTCCGTCGCGATCGACGCACTCGAAAACGGCTACGGCGACACGATCCTGTCGCGCGACAAGGCGAAGCGCCTTGCATCGTGGCTGTCGCTGGAAAAGGCCCTCGACAACAACGAACTCGTCACCGGCACGATCACCGGCAAGGTGAAGGGCGGCATGACCGTGATGGTCAACGGCATTCGCGCGTTCCTGCCCGGTTCGCTGGTCGACACGCGTCCGGTCAAGGACACGACCCCGTACGAAGGCAAGACGCTCGAGTTCCGCGTGATCAAGCTCGATCGCAAGCGTAACAACGTCGTGCTGTCGCGTCGTGCCGTGATCGAGGCAACGCAAGGCGAAGAGCGCGCGAAGCTGCTCGAGACGCTGAAGGAAGGCGCGATCGTCAACGGCGTGGTCAAGAACATCACCGACTACGGCGCGTTCGTCGACCTCGGCGGCATCGACGGCCTGCTGCACATCACCGACATCGCATGGCGTCGTGTGCGTCACCCGAGCGAAGTCCTGTCGGTTGGCCAGGAAGTCACCGCGAAGATCCTCAAGTTCGACCAGGAGAAGAACCGCGTCTCGCTGGGCATCAAGCAACTGGGCGACGATCCGTGGGAAGGCATCTCGCGCCGTTACCCGTCGGGCACGCGCCTGTTCGGCAAGGTCACGAACATCACCGACTACGGCGCATTCGTCGAAGTGGAATCGGGCATCGAAGGCCTCGTCCACGTGTCGGAAATGGATTGGACCAACAAGAACGTTGCGCCGTCGAAGGTTGTCCAGCTGGGCGACGAAGTCGAAGTCATGGTTCTCGAGATCGACGAAGACCGCCGTCGTATCAGCCTCGGCATGAAGCAGTGCAAGCCGAACCCGTGGGATGACTTCAGCCGCAACTTCAAGAAGGGCGACAAGATCACGGGCGCAATCAAGTCGATCACCGACTTCGGCGTGTTCATCGGTCTGCCGGGCGGCATCGACGGCCTGGTCCACCTGTCGGACCTGTCGTGGAGCGAAGCCGGCGAAGAAGCCGTTCGCAAGTACAAGAAGGGCGACGAAGTCGAAGCGATCGTGCTCGGCATCGACGTCGAGAAGGAGCGCATTTCGCTCGGCATCAAGCAGCTCGAAGGCGACCCGTTCAGCAACTACGTTGCAATGAACGACAAGGGTTCGATCGTCGACGGCGTGGTGAAGTCGGTCGATGCGAAGGGCGCTGTCATTACGCTGACGGGCGACGTCGAAGGCTACCTGCGTGCATCGGAAATCTCGCAGGATCGCGTCGAAGACGCACGCAACGTGCTGAAGGAAGGCGACAAGGTCAACGCGATGGTGATCAACATCGATCGCAAGTCGCGCGGCATCAACCTGTCGATCAAGGCGAAGGATTCGGCTGAACAACAGGAAGCGATCCGCGGCCTGCAGTCCGACACCAGCGCTGCTGCGACCGGTACGACCAACCTCGGCGCGCTGCTGAAGGCGAAGCTCGACGGCCAGAACCAGTAAGCCTCACGAGGTCTGCTGAAGTATGACCAAATCCGAGTTGGTCGCACAGCTGGCACTGCGATTTCCGCAACTTGTCCTCAAGGATGCGGATTTCGCGGTGAAAACGATGCTTGATGCGATGTCCGACGCTCTGTCGAAAGGGCATCGCATCGAAATTCGCGGTTTCGGCAGCTTCGGCCTCAACCGTCGCCCGGCGCGCGTCGGACGCAACCCGAAGTCGGGGGAGAAAGTGCAGGTGCCCGAGAAGTTCGTGCCGCACTTCAAGCCCGGCAAGGAATTGCGTGAACGCGTCGACGGCCGCGCCGGCGAGCCGCTGAAAGCTGATGATCCGGACGACGAGCGTTGAGCGTCGTTCGGTGTGCCCGGAATCCATCCGGCGAAGGCTGAAGAAAAAGCGCCCCTTGCGGGCGCTTTTTTCATTTCAGGCGGCCGTACGGCCACGCGCGCGCCCAGGATGTGCGGTGACCCGGAACGCTTCCTTTACAATACGGGTCGATTCGGCGCAGCGAAGGGGAGTCGCGCGCCACGGCAAACCTCAACAAAGAGAGGGCTACATGAAGTTTATCGTCTGGCTGATCCGGGTATTGGTGTTCGTGCTGTTGCTGGTGCTCGCGCTGGCCAATACGCAAACCGCGACGCTGAATTTCGTTGCCGGCTATGCATGGCAGGCGCCGCTGATCCTGATCGGTCTCGCGTTCTTCGTCGTCGGGCTGCTGGCCGGCCTGTTGTCCGCGCTGCCGGCGATCTTCCGGCTGCGTCTCGAGAACGGACGCCTGAAGCGCGATCTGCGCGCGGCCCGCGAAACGCCCGCCATCGTCGATCAGCCGCCGATGCCGCCCGTCATTTAACACGGACGCCGCGCGATCTTCGCGCGGTTTTCGTCTCTGCTTCGATATTTCGCATGGATCTGGATTTCTGGTGGTTGCTCGCGATTCCGGTGGCATTCGCGCTCGGCTGGGCGGCGTCACGTTATGACCTGAAGAACCTCCTGTCGGAGAGCGCCAACCTGCCGCGATCGTATTTCCGCGGCCTCAATTTTCTGTTGAACGAACAACCGGACAAGGCGATCGACGCGTTCATCGAGGTCGCGAAGCTCGATCCGGAGACGGTCGAGCTGCATTTCGCGCTCGGCAACCTGTTTCGCCGCCGCGGCGAAACGGACCGCGCGATCCGCGTGCACCAGAACCTGCTGAGCCGCACGGACCTGCCGGTCAACGAGCGCGATCACGCGCTGTACGAACTCGGCCAGGACTTCCTGAAGGCCGGCCTGCTCGATCGTGCCGAGGAGGCGTTCCATCGGCTCGCCGACGGCGACTATGCGCTGGGCGCGCAGCGCGCGCTGCTGACGATCTACGAAATCGAGAAGGACTGGAACAAGTCGATCGATACCGCGAAGCGCATCGAGTCGATGAGCGACAAGCCGCTCGGTACCGAAATTGCACAGTTCCACTGCGAACTCGCGCAGGACGCGCTGCAGCGCAAGAATGCCGCTGCCGCGGCCGAGCAACTGAAGCTTGCGCTCGCCGCGAACCCGCAGAATGTTCGCGCGACGATCCTGTCCGGCGACGCCGCGGAGGCCGCAGGCGATCACGCGGCCGCGATCGAACACTGGAAGCGCGTCGAAGCGCAGAATCCTGCCTATCTGCCGCTCGTCGCCGACAAGCTGATGAAGGCGCATGTCGCGCTCGGCAAGCCGGTCGACGGCGCCGAGCTGCTGATGGGGTACGTCGATCGCTATCCGTCGAACGACCTGCTCGACATCGCGTATCAACACATCGCCGGGCTGCGCGGCCAGGACGCCGCACATACGCTCGCGCGCACGCAGATGGAGAAGTCGCCGAACCTGTCGGGCATGCTGCATCTGCTCGATGCACAGATCGCGGCCGCCGACGAACCGCGCCGTAAGGAACTTGAAATGATGCGCGCGCTGATCAAGCAGCGCACCAAGAATCTGCCACGGTATACGTGCCAGAATTGCGGTTTCCGGGCACGGCTCTTCTACTGGCAGTGCCCCGGCTGCAGCGGCTGGGAAACCTATGCACCGCGTCGCGTCGAACCTGCGATGCCGGGCTGATCCCGGCACGCGGCAGCGACACGCGGCGGTCGCCGCCGGGCCCGGCCCGGCGGCCAAGTTAGTCAATTACCGGGAAGTACCGGAACATCTATGAAAATCACCATCATCGGCACCGGCTACGTCGGTCTCGTCACGGGCTCCTGTCTCGCCGAGATCGGCCACGACGTCTTCTGTCTCGACGTCGATCCGCGCAAGATCGACATCCTGAACAACGGCGGGATGCCGATTCACGAACCGGGGCTGCTGGACATCGTCGCGCGCAATCGCGCAGCCGGGCGCCTGCGTTTCTCGACCGACATCGAGGCCAGCGTCGCGCACGGCGAGATCCAGTTCATCGCGGTCGGCACGCCGCCCGACGAGGACGGCTCGGCCGACCTGCAATACGTGCTCGAGGCCGCGCGCAACATCGGCCGTCACATGACCGGATTCAAGGTGATCGTCGACAAGTCGACGGTGCCGGTCGGCACCGCGCAGCGCGTGCGCGGCGTGGTCGACGAGGCGCTCGGCGCGCGCGGGCTCGCCGGCAGCGTCGCGCACCGCTTCTCGGTCGTTTCGAATCCCGAATTCCTGAAGGAGGGCGCGGCCGTCGAGGACTTCATGCGTCCGGACCGCATCATCATCGGCGTCGACGACGACGAGACGGGCACGATCGCGCGCGAGAAGATGAAGAAGCTGTACGCGCCGTTCAACCGCAACCACGAACGCACGATCTACATGGACGTGCGCTCGGCGGAATTCGCGAAATACGCGGCGAACGCGATGCTCGCGACGCGTATCTCGTTCATGAACGAAATGTCGAATCTGGCGGACAAGGTCGGCGCCGACATCGAAGCCGTGCGCCGCGGGATCGGCTCCGATCCGCGCATCGGCTATCACTTCCTGTACGCGGGCGTCGGGTACGGCGGCTCGTGCTTCCCGAAGGACGTGCAGGCGCTGATCCGCACGGCCGGCGAGAACGGCCAGCCGCTGCGCATCCTGGAGGCCGTCGAAGCGGCCAACTCCGCGCAGAAGGACGTGCTGATCGGCAAGATCGAGCAGCGTTTCGGCGCGGACCTGACGGGCCGCGAATTCGCGGTCTGGGGCCTCGCGTTCAAGCCGAATACGGACGACATGCGCGAGGCGCCCAGCCGCCGGCTGATCGGCGCGCTGCTCGAGCGTGGCGCGACCGTGCGCGCGTACGACCCGGTCGCGATCGACGAGGCGCGCCGCGTGTTCGCGCTCGATCTCGGCGACGGCTCCGACGCGCTCGCGCGCCTGCAGTTCGTCGATTCGCAGGACGCGGCCGTGACGGCTGCGGACGCGCTCGTGATCGTCACCGAGTGGAAGGAATTCCGCAGCCCGGATTTCACGCGCCTGAAGGCGGAGCTGAAGGCGCCGGTGATCTTCGACGGACGCAACCTGTACGAGCCGGACGCGATGGCCGAGCTCGGCATCGACTACCACGCGATCGGCCGTCCGCATGTCGATCCCCAGTCCCTTTCCCGTGGATGAGCGCACGATGACTACCCTTCGCGAAGTGGTGCCGGTACCGCGAGCGCAGCTCGCGCGCTCGCGCGTGCTCGTCGTTGGCGACGTGATGCTCGACCGTTACTGGTTCGGTAACGTCGATCGCATTTCACCGGAAGCGCCGGTGCCCGTCGTCCACGTGCAGCGTCAGGAAGAGCGGCTCGGCGGCGCAGCCAACGTCGCGCGCAACGCGGTGACGCTCGGCGGCCAGGCCGGCCTGCTGTGCGTGGTCGGCTGCGACGAACCCGGCGAGCGGATCGTCGAGCTGCTCGGCAGCAGCGGCGTGACGCCTCATCTCGAGCGCGATGCGGCGCTGCCGACCACGATCAAGCTGCGCGTGCTCGCGCGCCAGCAGCAGCTGCTGCGCGTCGACTTCGAGGCGATGCCGACGCACGAGGTGCTGCTCGCCGGGCTCGCGCGTTTCGACGTGCTGCTGCCGGAGCACGACGTCGTGCTGATGTCGGATTACGCGAAAGGCGGCCTCACGCACGTGACGACGATGATCGAGAAGGCGCGCGCGGCCGGCAAGGCCGTGCTCGTCGATCCGAAGGGCGGCGACTGGGAGCGCTATCGCGGCGCATCGCTGATCACGCCGAATCGCGCGGAGCTGCGCGAAGTCATCGGTCACTGGCATTCGGAAGACGATCTGCGCGCGCGCGTCGCGAAGCTGCGCGCGGACCTCGATCTCGACGCGCTGCTGCTCACGCGTTCGGAAGAGGGGATGACGCTCTTCTCCGCGAACGGCGAGCTGCACGCGCCCGCACTGGCGCGCGAGGTGTACGACGTGTCGGGCGCGGGCGATACCGTGATCGCGACGGTCGCGACGATGCTCGGCGCCGGTGTGCCGCTCGTCGACGCCGTCGTGCTGGCGAACCGTGCGGCGGGCATCGTGGTGGGCAAGCTCGGCACGGCGACCGTCGACTACGACGAACTGTTTCACTGAGCGCATCGTGCGGCGCGCCGCACGAATGCCTCCCTATTTCAGGCAGGACGACCATGACCCTTATCGTCACCGGCGCAGCCGGTTTTATCGGCGCGAACATCGTCAAGGCGCTCAACGAGCGCGGCGAGTCGCGCATCATCGCGGTCGACAATCTGACGCGCGCGGACAAGTTCCGCAACCTGGTCGATTGCGAGATCGACGACTATCTCGACAAGACCGAATTCGTCGAGCGCTTCGCGCGCGGCGACTTCGGCAACGTACGTGCGGTGTTCCACGAGGGCGCCTGTTCGGACACGATGGAAACCGACGGCCGCTACATGATGGACAACAACTTCCGCTACAGCCGCGCGGTGCTCGACGCATGCCTCGCGCAGGGCGCGCAGTTCCTGTATGCATCGTCGGCCGCGATCTACGGCGGCTCGACGCGCTTCGTCGAAGAGCGCGAGGTCGAGGCGCCGCTGAACGTCTACGGCTATTCGAAGTTCCTGTTCGACCAGGTGATCCGCCGCGTGCTGCCCAGCGCGAAGAGCCAGATCGCCGGGTTCCGCTACTTCAACGTGTATGGCCCGCGCGAGACGCACAAGGGCCGCATGGCATCGGTCGCGTTCCACAACTTCAACCAGTTCCGCGCGGAAGGCAAGGTCAAGCTGTTCGGCGAGTACAACGGTTATGCGCCGGGCGAGCAGACGCGCGATTTCGTGTCGGTCGAGGACGTCGCGAAGGTGAACCTGTTCTTCTTCGATCATCCGGAGAAGTCGGGCATCTTCAATCTCGGCACCGGCCGTGCGCAGCCGTTCAACGACATTGCATCGACGGTCGTGAACACGCTGCGTGCGCTCGACAACCTGCCGCCGCTGACGCTCGCGCAACAGGTCGAGCAAGGGTTGATCGAATACGTGCCGTTCCCCGATGCGCTGCGCGGCAAGTACCAGTGCTTCACGCAGGCCGACCAGACCAAACTGCGCGCGGCCGGCTACGATGCGCCGTTCCTGACCGTGCAGGAAGGCGTCGACCGCTACGTGCGTTGGCTGTCCGGCCAGGTTTAAACACAGTCGCTGCGTCGCTAGACTGGGTCTCACGGTCGGCAGCCGCCGGCCGGTTTTTATCGGAGATCCAGCACATGATCAGGAAATGGTTTGCGGCCGCCGCGATGTTCGGCGCGATCGCCTCGGCCTGGGCGGCCGTCGACGTCAACACCGCGAACGAGGATGCGCTCGTCGGCATCAAGGGCATCGGCCCCGCGCGGGCCAAGGCGATTCTCGACGAGCGCGGTGCGCGCGGCCCGTTCAGGAGTGCGCAAGATCTCGCGTCGCGCGTGAAAGGCATGGGCGGCCACACGGTCGAGCGCCTCCAGCAGGAGGGCCTGACGATCGGCGCGACCGGTACCGGTACCGGTACCGGTGCGGCGGCGCCTGCCGCCGGCAAGCCCGCGACGGCGAAATCCGCAGCGGCGCCTGCCCGCACCGCGCAGAAGTAACGCACGCCCGACCACGGGCACCACGAAAGGCTCCTTCAGTCGCCGTCGTTGCGATGGCTTCCCGCGGCATGCCGCGGGTTTTTTGCGTGCACGTTGCGTGCGAACGATCGCAAATCGCGCGGCACCGGTATTCCATCGTCGCAATGGGGGTTGCCGGCGTGCGCGCCTGCGCTGGTTTACAATCAATCGATTGATCGCCCTCGCACTCACGGTATCCCCATGGCTTACAAAACTATCGAAGACACGATCGGCAACACGCCGCTCGTGCAACTGGTCCGCCTGCCGGACGACGAGATCCGCGCACGCAACAACGTGGTGCTTGCCAAGCTCGAGGGCAACAACCCGGCCGGTTCCGTGAAGGATCGCCCCGCGCTGTCGATGATCAGCAAGGCCGAGGCGCGCGGCCGCATCAAGCCGGGCGATACGCTGATCGAGGCGACGAGCGGCAACACGGGTATCGCACTCGCGATGGCCGCGGCGATCCGCGGCTACAAGATGGTGCTGATCATGCCGGAGGATCTGTCGGTCGAGCGCCGCCAGAGCATGGCCGCTTACGGCGCCGAAATCATCCTGACGCCGGTGAAGGGCGGGATGGAGCTCGCGCGCGACCTCGCGGAGCAGATGCAGCGCGAAGGCAAGGGCGTGATCCTCGATCAGTTCGGGAACCCCGACAATCCGGTCGCGCACTACGAGACGACGGGCCCGGAGATCTGGCGCGACACCGAAGGACGCATCACGCATTTCGTGTCGGCGATGGGCACGACGGGCACGATCATGGGCACGTCGCGCTATCTGAAGGAGCAGAACCAGGCGATCGAGATCGTCGGTGCGCAACCGGAAGACGGCTCGCGCATTCCGGGCATTCGCAAGTGGCCGGAAGCCTATATGCCGACGATCTTCGATCGCAGCCGCGTAGATCGCGTCGAGAACGTGAGCCAGGCCGCGGCGGAAACGATGGCGCGCCGGCTCGCGGCCGTCGAAGGCATTTTCGCCGGCATCTCGTCGGGCGGCGCATGCGAAGTCGCGATGCGCATCGCGCGCCAGGTCGAGAACGCGACGATCGTGTTCATCGTCTGCGATCGCGGCGACCGCTACCTGTCGACCGGCGTGTTCCCTGCGTAAACGCCAGCCCGCGGTCGGTCGGCATCGGCCGGGCCGCGCGATAAAAAAGCGCCGCAATGAGCGGCGCTTTTTCTTTGCGCGGGACCGGGCTTACTGCGCCGGCGCTTCCGTGTCGGCTGCGGGCAGCGGCAGGGCGCCGTTCGCTTCCATTTCGGCCTTCACCGCTTCGCCGAGCTGGTACACCGCAAGCGCATAGAAGAAGCTGCGGTTGTAGCGCGTGAGCACGTAGAAGTTTTTCAGGCCGAGCATGTACTCGGTCGCGCGCCCCGGCGACGGCAGGTCGACCACGGTGACCGGCGTGCTCGCTTCGGTCGTGATGTTGACCATCGGCTCGTTGAGCGTCATGCCGGCGCGCAGCAATTGCGACAGCGCCCAGTGCGGCTCCGGCTGACCGTCGGCCGCGGCTTGCGCGATGCCGAGACTGCCCGTGTCGGGCGTGATGCGCCACACCACCGGCCGATCGGTTTCCCAGCCGTGCTGCTTCAGGTAGTTCGCGACGCTGCCGATCGCATCGGCAGGACTGCTGCGCAGATCGACGTGGCCGGCTCCGTCGTAGTCGACCGCATACTCGCGGATGCTGCTCGGCAGGAACTGCGGAATGCCGATCGCGCCCGTGTACGAGCCGAGCACGGTGGTCGGGTCGAGCTGGTTGTCGCGCGTCCAGACCAGGAAATCCTCGAGGTTCTTGCGGAAGGTCGCCTGGCGGCTGTCGCGATTCGGCGTGTCCGGATAGTCGAACGTGAGCGTCGTCAGCGCATCGAGCACGCGGAAGTTGCCCATGTAGCGGCCATAGATCGTTTCGACGCCGATGATGCCGACGATGACCTCGGGCGGCACGCCGAATTCCGCGGATGCGCGCTGCAGCGTCGCCTGGTTCGCCTTCCAGAATTTCACGCCCGCGTTGATGCGGATCGGCTCGATGAAACGTGAGCGATACACGCGCCAGTTCTTCACCGACGGTGTCGGCGCGGGCTTCACGAGCTTCACGGCGGTGGCCGAATAGCTGATGCGCGAGAACAGCGCATGCAGGCTCGCGGCATCGAAGCCGTTGCGGCTCACCATCTCGTCGATGAATGCATCGACCTTCGCGTTGTTCGCGTAACGCTGCGGAACGATTTCCTCTTCGAAGGTCTGGCCTTGCGGTGCCGGCTGCTGCGGTTGCGCCTGCGCGACGAGCGTGCGCGAGGACTTCGCGGGCTGCGTCTGCGCGGCCGCGGGTGCGGCGGCCAGCATCGCGGCGACGGCAGCGGCAACGAGCGGAACGCGAACGCGGAACAGCATGGAGAGAAGGGCGGCAGGCTTGCTGGAATTCATGTCGAAGCGGGCGGACAGGGCGATGGGGTTCGGCGCAGTATACCCGACGCATCCTGCGTGCCGGGGCGTGGCAGCGCACCGTTGTGGTAAGTTAGCGGCGAATTCGCGGCAGACGATGGACATCATTGATGGAGACCTGCGGCGCACGCTGCGTCGCGGATGACAGCTTATGGCAACCGCCTTCTATACGCACCCCGACTGCATGCTGCACGAGATGGGGGAATGGCATCCGGAATGCCCGGCCCGACTGTCGGCGATCCAGGATCAGCTGATCGCGAGCCGCATCGACGACCTGATCGTGCACGAAACCGCGCCGTTCGCGAGCGAGGTGGCGCTCGGCCGCGTGCATACGCAGGCCCACATCGACTACATCCGCGGCATGACGCCCGTCGACGGCTACGTCGAGATCGATCCCGACACGCTGATGAATCGCGACACGTGGCGCGCGGCGCTGCGCGCGGCCGGCGCCGCGATCGCGGCGACCGACGCGGTGATCGAAGGGCGCTACGCGAATGCGTTCTGCAGCGTCCGGCCGCCCGGCCATCACGCGGAGCCGGCGCGGGCGATGGGCTTCTGTTTCTTCAACAACGTTGCAATTGCTGCACGCCATGCGCTCGACGTCCATGGCATCGAGCGCGTCGCGATCGTCGACTTCGACGTGCACCACGGCAACGGCACCGAAGCGGCGTTCGCGAACGACGAGCGCGTGCTGATGTGCAGCTTCTTCCAGCATCCGCTGTACCCGTTCTCCGGCGTCGACCATCAGGCCCCGAACATGGTCAACCTGCCGATGCCCGCGCGCAGCAACGGGATGGCGATCCGCGAAGCGGTCGACATGTTCTGGCTGCCGCGTCTCGACGCGTTCAAGCCGCAGATGCTGTTCGTGTCGGCCGGCTTCGATGCGCATCGCGAGGACGACATCGGCAACCTCGGTCTCGTCGAGGCCGATTTCGAATGGCTGACCGCGCAGATCGTCGATGTCGCGCGCCGGCATGCGCAGGGCCGCATCGTGAGCTGTCTCGAGGGCGGCTACAACCTGTCCGCGCTCGGACGCAGCGTCGTCGCGCACCTGCGCGTGCTGGCCGGCATCTGACCCGCAGCGGCGCGGTGCGGGCTCAGCGCGCCGGCGCGCGCGCGTGAATCCACGCGATCAGCGCATCGATCACGCGATCGCGCTCGAGATCGTTCATCGTTTCGTGGAACCCGCCTTCGTATAGCGTCAGCGTGCGATCGGGCGAGCCGACGCGCGCGCCGAACGCGCGGCTGCCGTCGGGCTCGGTGAGCTTGTCGTCGGTGCCGTGATAGACGAGCACCGGCACGCGCAGCGCACCGCGCCCGTGCTCGATGCGCGCCATCGCGTCGAGGATTTCCGCACCGGTGCGCGCCGGCACCGCGCCGTGGTGCACGAGCGGATCGGCGCGATTGGCCGCGACGACGGCCGGATCGCGCGACAGCAGCGCCGCATCGATCCTGATCGCGGGGAAGTTCGGCCACACGCGGCTGATGAAGCGGCTCATCGCGACCATCCAGCGCGGCACGTCGCGCCCCGGCGCAAGCGCGGGGCTCGACAGCACGAGACCGGCCAGCGCGTGACCGCGGGCCGGCACGCGTTCGATCGCATACAGCGCCGCGACGGCGCCGCCCATGCTGTGCCCCATCAGGAAGAGCGGCGTATTGTCGCGCGCGGCTTCGGCGACGAGCGCATCCGCATCGTTCAGGTAATCGTCGAACCGGTCGACCCACGCACGCTTGCCGGGCGACTGTCCGTGCCCGCGCAGATCGACCGCGAGCAGGTCGATGCCGGCCGCGTTCAGTCCGGCCGCGAGCGCCGCGTACCGGCCCGCATGCTCGGCGAGACCGTGCACGAGCGCGATCGTCGCGCGCGGCGGCGCCGTGCCGTCGCCGGCCGGCCAGCGGTACGACGCGAGTTCGCGACCGTCTGCGGTGCGCAGCCGGCCCATTCGCGGTGCGGGCGGCGCCAGCGGCGTCTTCGGGCCCGTGGTGGCGGCGGGCGCGGCGGCCGGCGCGGTCATGGCGGTCATCTGGCGTGTCCCCTGTTCATTGGCATGGTGATCGCGATCATAGTCGCCGCATTCCGGCGCGGGCCAGCGGGGGCCCTCTAATTTCGTCCGGTTATGAAAAGATCGAAATCGATTATTAAGGGGAATGAGGCGTTTGCGGTAAAATCGCCGGCTATTCCAGATGCATCGGCGGCCGATTGGCGGGCCTGCTCGCCAGCCGGCCGCCGTTTTGTTTACATGATCGAATTACGCAATCTGTCGCAGCGTTTCCCCGGGCCGACCGGCTGGGTCGACGCATTGCACAACGTCAACCTGACGATTCCCCAAGGCGAAGTGTTCGGCATCATCGGCCGAAGCGGCGCCGGCAAGAGCACGCTCGTGCGCACCATCAACCTGCTCACGCGGCCGACCGAAGGCAACGTCGTCGTCGGCGGGCGCGATCTCACGCTGCTGCCGGCCGGTGCGCTGCGCGAAGCACGCCGCGAGATCGGCATGATCTTCCAGCACTTCAACCTGCTGTCGTCGCGCACGGTGTTCGAGAACGTCGCGCTGCCGCTCGAACTCGCCGGCGCAAGCCGTGCCGACATCGAGGCGGCCGTGCTGCCGCTGCTCGATCTCGTCGGGTTGTCCGCGCAGAAGGATCGCTATCCGGCGCAGATCAGCGGCGGCCAGAAGCAGCGCGTCGGCATCGCGCGCGCGCTCGCGAGCAAGCCGAAAGTGCTGCTGTCGGACGAAGCGACGTCGGCGCTTGATCCCGAGACGACGCGCTCGATCCTCGACCTGCTGAAGCGCATCAACCGCGAACTCGGGCTGACGATCGTGCTGATCACGCACCAGATGGAAGTGATCAAGCAGGTATGCGATCGCGTGGCGGTGCTCGACGCGGGCCGCGTGGTCGAGGAAGGGCGCGTGATCGACGTGTTCCTGCAGCCGCATCACGAAGTGACGCGCGCGCTGATCGGCGACGTGATCGCTCAGGAGCTGCCGCCGGCGCTGAAGGCGCGCGTGGCCGAGCGGCTGAAGACGGGCAGCGGGCATCTGCTGCGGCTCGCATTTACCGGTTCCGGCGTCGATCAGCCGATCCTGTCGGAGACGATCCGCCGGTACGAACTCGATTTCAACATCCTGCACGGCCAGATCGACGAGATCCAGGGGCAGGCGTTCGGGTCGCTCGCAGTGCTCGCGGGCGGAGAGCCGGGCAAGGTCGGGCAGGCGCTCGCGTTCCTGCGCGAGCAAGGCGTGGTGGTAGAGGAGCTTTCGTATGTTGAGTGAGATGTTCGATATGTTCGTGCAGTCGTTCTGGGAGACGCTGATCATGGTCGGCATCTCGGGGGCGGTCGGCGCGCTCGTCGGGCTGCCGCTCGGCGTGCTGCTGTACCTGACCGACCGGCAGGGCGTGCTGCAGAACCTCGGCGTGAACCGCGTGCTCGGCGGCATCGTGAACGCGGTGCGCTCGACGCCGTTCATCATCCTGCTGGTCGCGGTCATTCCGTTCACGCGGCTCGTCACCGGTTCATCGATCGGCACGGCCGCGGCGGTCGTGCCGCTCACGCTCGCGGCCGCGCCGTTCATCGCGCGGCTGGTCGAGACGGCGCTGCGCGAGGTCGACCGCGGGCTGATCGAAGCCGCGCAGTCGATGGGCGCGACGACGTCGCAGATCGTGTTCAAGGTGCTGCTGCCCGAATCGCTGCCGGGCATCGTCGCCGGTCTGACGATCACGTTCGTGTCGCTGGTCGGCTATTCCGCGATGGCCGGTGCGATCGGCGGCGGCGGGCTCGGCGATCTCGGGATCCGCTACGGCTACCAGCGCTATCTGCCGGAAGTGATGTGGACGGTCGTCGCGATCCTGATCGTGTTCGTGCAGATCGTGCAATCGTTCGGCGACTGGCTCGTGCGCCGGCTGAGCCACAAGTAAAAACGACATTCATCCGTTGGGGGAGACGATGCAACGACGCTTCATGCTGAAGTTCGCGGCCGCACTGGGCGCGGCCGCGCTGTTCGCGACCGCGCACGCGCAGGCCGAAACCATCAAGGTGGGCGTGACGGGCGGCCCGCACGCGCAGATCATGGACGTGGTGAAGAAGGTCGCGGCGAAGAGCGGCCTCGACATTCGCGTCGTCGAATTCTCCGACTACGTGCAGCCGAACGCGGCGCTCGCGTCGGGCGATCTCGACGCGAACAGCTACCAGCACGATCCGTATCTGCAGGCGCAGGTGAAGGATCGCGGCTACAAGCTGATCAAGGTGGCCGACACCGTCACGTTCCCGATGGGCATCTATTCGAAGCGGGTGAAGTCGCTGGGCGAACTGAAGCCGGGCGCGCGCGTCGCGGTGCCGAACGATCCGACCAACGGCGGCCGTGCGCTGCTGTTGCTGCAGAAGCAGGGGCTGCTGAAGCTGCGTGCGGACGCGGGCCTGAAGGCGACGCCGCTCGACATCGTCGACAATCCGCGCAAGCTGAAGATCGTCGAGCTCGATGCCGCGCAGATTCCGCGTTCGCTCGGCGACGTCGACGCGGCGGCGATCAATACCAACTACGCAATGGAAGCGGGGTTGAAACCGAAGCAGGACGCGATCGCGATCGAGGGCGCGAACGGCCCGTACGCGAACATTCTCGCGATTCGCGACGCGGACCGCGGCAAGCCGTGGGTCGCGAAACTGGTCGCGGCCTACCATTCCGCGGAAGTAAAGCAGTTCATCGAACAGAAGTTCGGCGGCGCGGTCATCGCCGCCTGGTAAGCAACGCGACACAGGGCGCGCCCGGCGACGATTAGAGTCGATGATCGAAAACCCGGGCTTTGCGTCCGGGTTTTTTCTCTTTTAAAATAGAACGACCGTTCGCTATTGTCGGCGCGCCATCGAGGAGCGCTATCCTCGATAGCCATGAAGGATGGGTCCGCTTGGCCGCGCAGTCATGAGGCCTCGCTATAGAATGGCCTCTGGTCGTATTCGTAACTTTGGAGCGTGTGCATGAAAATCCTGGTGCCAGTGAAAAGAGTGGTCGATTACAACGTGAAGGTCCGCGTGAAGTCGGACAACACGGGCGTCGACATCGCGAACGTGAAGATGTCGATGAACCCGTTCGACGAAATCGCGGTGGAAGAAGCGGTGCGGCTGAAGGAAGCGGGCATCGCGACCGAAGTGATCGCGGTGTCGGTCGGCGTCACGCAAGCGCAGGAAACGCTGCGCACGGCGCTGGCGATCGGCGCGGATCGCGCGATCCTCGTCGAATCGAACGACAGCGTCGAGCCGCTGGCCGTCGCGAAGATCCTGAAGGCGCTGGTCGACAAGGAACAGCCGCAACTGGTGATCCTCGGCAAGCAGGCGATCGACGACGATTCGAACCAGACGGGCCAGATGCTGGCTGCGCTCGCAG